>NZ_JBHVST010000030.1:0-111490 GCF_042885015.1 Streptomyces sp. NPDC058086
CAAAGCGGGCCAGGTGTTTTCGCCCCCGCCGCCCCTACCCGTCCCATCCCTGGGGGCTCCGCCCCCAGACCCCCGGCATGTGTTCTTCGGCTGCGGGTGATGGGGGCTGGTCGCGCAGTTCCCCGCGCCCCTGAAGACCCCCTGCGGGGGTCCAGGGGACACAGCGCCCCTGGCGGGGTCTGGGGCGGAGCCCCAGAAGGATGGGACGGGTAGGGGCGGCGGGGGCGAAGAACCCCCGGGGTCCCTAGCCCAGGGACTTGTCCACCGCGGTCAAGGGGACCGCGTACAGCACGCGCTCCGGTGTCGTGTCCGGGTCCGCGCCGGTGAGGGTCCACAGTTCGCCGGTCTCCGGCCAGTAGGACAGGGAGGCGGTGTGCTGGCCCCAGCAGGCGTAGGACTGGTCCCCGGTGCACTGCACCGCCTCGGCGGTGTGCCCGCTCTGGCGCCACAGCGTGCCGTGCCGGCCACCGCTGGCAGGGGTGTGGCCGACATACCAGTCGGCCCTGCGCGCCCCGGCCGGCGTGTACGAGAGGACGCCCGAGAGCCCGGCGGCCTTGGTCGTGTAGGCCTCGCGCGCGTCGACCCGCCCCAGGGAGTCGCTGCCGAGCAACCCCGCCCGGCCGGCGACGGTGCTGTACGAGTACCGCCAGATCCGGGTCCGCTCCGAGCCGTCGGCCGGTGCCGCCTCGGTGGCGACCAGGCTGTCCGGCGTCGAGGTGCGGTCCAGCGAGAGGGAACCGAAACAGGGGTTCGCCCGGGCCTCGCCCGAGCCGCACGTGCCGCCCGCCGGGCTGTACGAGCCGACGGCAGGCAGCACGTACTGGTAGCCGTGCGCGGAGTAGCCGCCGCGTACCTTGCCGATCGCCCCGCTGTTCACGCCCGCCTTCAGGAGGTGGTGCAGGTCGAAGACGAGCAGGGAGTCGTCCTGCCCCGCGCCGTTCTGCGCGGTGACGATCAGCTTGCCCTGGTACCAGACCATGCCGCCCATCCGGGAGCGGACCGCGCCGAAGTCCCTGCCGCCGTCGCGCGGCGCGACCAGCAGCACCCAGCGGTACCTGAGCGCCGCCGGGTCGCTCGCGTCGATGAAGGCGACCCGGGCCAGGCCCCGGTCCGTGGCGGAGGCGCCCGCGGCCCGGTCGTCGTGGCTCCAGCCCGCAAGGATGACCCGCTGGTCGCCCCACCGGCCGTCGTTGTCCGCGTCACCTGAGGTGGTGACGGAGGCGGGCGCCCACTGCTGGGTCTCCGCGTCGTCCGAGGCCCAGCAGTACGCGCGGGTGGCGACCGGTTCGAGCGGCAGCGCGGCCCGCTCGGTCCCGGAGCAGTCGGCCTCGTCGCGCATCGTGTGGTCGGCGCTCGCCAGCACGCCGGAGACCCCGACGTTCCCGCCCATGTTCCGGCTGAGCGTGCTGAGGGTGTCCCCGGCGACCAGGTTCTCGTGCAGCCGGAGCCTGCTGGTCTCGGAGGCCGAGGTGAGCGGGGTCAGCGCGCCCGGACTGTTGCTGCCGGTGGCCTGGGAGGTGCTGATCAGCGTGGCGGCCGCGGTGAGCGCGAGGGCGGTTCCGGCCAGGGTGGCGCGCAGCGCCTGTCCCCTTCGCCTACGACGGTGCCTGCCGCGGTGCTTCATGCGTCCTCCCGAGGTAGGCCAACTGCCCCTCATGATCGATACGTTGACGGAGAGACGGGTGGGGTGGCCTGTGGAGGGATGCTACGTCAGAGAGCCACGTGCCTGGTCGAGGACCCCGGAAGACGGTCCCGAAATACGCTCCTTGCCTCCCGCAGGGGGCATATTCGGCCGGTCGGGTGACGCGTCGGGGCCCGGTGCGGTACAAGGGGGCCCGGGTTTCCGCGCCCTGCGCACCGCCGGGGCCGTCGAGTGGGGGAGCAGGTCCCGGGGGTCCTCCGGGAGCACCAGCTGGACCTCCGCGGCCTCGCAGAAACGATACGGCCGGTGTTCCAGAAAAGCCCCGAGATACCGCCGTACGCGCGACATCTCGGCCCGCACCGTCACCGTACGACCGGGGTCGTCGAACAGGTCGTCGGCGAGCCCGGAGGCGCTGCGCCCGGCGGGCCGGACGGCCAGCAGGTACAGCAACTCGGCGTGGCGGGGGCTCAGTTCGTGGCACCAGGAGCCCGCTTCGGACGAGACGGTCACCGAGGAGCGGCGCGGGTGCGCCAGGTCCAGGACGATCCGCGCGGCCCGCCGGGGTCCCTGCTCGTCGGCGGCCCGGAGCAGCCAGCCGCCGGGCAGCGGCTCCACCACGCACAGCCCGAGCGTCGGCAGCCAACTCCGCCCGGGAACCAGCGCCTTGGGCAGCGCGAGCCGTCCGGTGTACGGCATCCCGGTGACCGCGGCCGTCCAGCCGTCCCGGTCCACGGCGAGGGCGCGTCCGCCGAGCCGGGCGAGCACCGGCGCCGCCACCGCGCGCAGCCCCTCCAGCGAGGTCAGGTGTAGCTCGCGCAGGTGCGCCTCGGCGAGCTTGGCCACCGAGCCGACCAGGGCGAGCGTCGCCGGGTGCAGGGTGTCCAGCGGCCCGCTCACGTCCACGACGCCGATCAGACTGCCGTCGCGCGGGTCGGTGATCGGGGCGCCGGTGCAGGTCCACGAGTGGTGGGTGCGCACGAAGTGCTCGGCGGAGAAGACCTGGACGGGGCGCCGGGCGACCAGCGGGGTGCCCACACCGTTCGTACCGACCACGCCCTCGCGCCAGTCCGCCCCGAGTTCGAAGCCGAACCCGTCGGCCTTGCGCAGCACGGACGCGCTGCCCTCCCGCCACAGCACCCGGCCCTCCGCGTCCGCGACCACCATGATGTGGTGCGCGACGTCCGCGACCGAGAGCAGGCCCTCGCGCAGCACCGGCAGGACGTGCCGCAGCTGTGAGGTCTGGCGCCGCCGCTCGACCTCGTCGCGGACCAGCAGCCCGGCCCGGAAGTCGTGGTCGGGGTCGACCCCGCTGCGCAGCATGCGCTCCCAGGACTGCTCGATCACCGGGCGCGGCGCGAGGCGGGCGGGCTGCCCGGAGAGCGTGGCGTCGCGCACCTTGCGCAGCACACGGGCCGCCTGGGCGGCGTCCAGAGCGGCGAGCCGCGTCACGTCGATCGGCGAGTGCGCCACGGAATCCTCCCCGGACGGGCTCGGGACACCGGTGGCCCACCACTGCCCGGCCCTTTTCGGCCACGGTCACCCGAGCCCGTACTGACTGCTGTTCTCATAGTGCCGCCCGGCGCCGACGGAGGGACACAGTCCGGCCACAGAAGCCGGAAAAGTTGCAACCCCCTGCAACCCTGGCGAACAGCCGTACGGGGTCGGAAACTTGAGCAACGCCCGTGTGGCGTTCGCGCTCCTCACAACGGGGCCAGAGAGCGGGGGTGGTGCCGTGTCGGCGCAGCACCACCCCCGCGCCACCGGTGCGGAGACCGGATCAGGAAACCGGTCGGGCCCGTTCCACCACCGTGGCCAGATCGAGACTGTGCGGCAGGGTGCCGAAGGCCGAGCCCCAGTCGCCGCCCAGCCGTGAGGCGCAGAACGCGTCGGCGACCTCCGGGGGCGCGTACTGGACGAGCAGCGACCCCTGCAGCACCAGCGCGACTCGCTCCGCGAGCCTGCGCCCGCGCCCCTCGATACCGTCCAGGTCGGCGAGTTCGCCCAGCAGGTTCTTGATCGCGCCGTCGAGCCGGTGGTCGGCGCCTCGGGCCCGGCCCACCTCCTGCAGGAACGCGTTCAGCGCCTGCGGCTCCCGCTGGAGCGCGCGCAGCAGGTCGAGGGCCTGCACATTGCCCGCGCCCTCCCAGATGGAGTTGAGCGGCGACTCGCGCAGCAGCCTCGGCATGCCGGACTCCTCGACGTACCCGTTGCCGCCCAGGCACTCCAGCGCCTCCACCGCCACCGAGGTGCAGCGCTTGGTCACCCAGTACTTGGCGGCCGGCACCGCGAGCCGCAGGAACGCCCGCTCGTCCTCGCCGCCGTTGTCGTAAGCCGCCGCGAGACGCATCGCCAGTGTCGTCGCCGCCTCCGACTCCAGCGCCAGGTCCGCCAGCACGTTGCGCATCAGCGGCTTGTCGATCAACTTGCCGCCGAAGGCCTCCCGGTAGGTGCAGTGGTGCACGGCCTGCGCCACGGCCTGCCGCATGATCGCCGCGGCGCCGAGCACACAGTCCAGCCGGGTCACCGCGACCATCTCGATGATGGTGCGCACCCCGCGTCCCTCGTCCCCGACCCGGCGCGCCCAGGTCCCGTCGAACTCGACCTCGCTCGACGCGTTCGACTTGTTGCCGAGCTTGTCCTTGAGCCGCTGGATGCGGAACACGTTGCGGGTCCCGTCCTCCAGCACCCGAGGCACCAGAAAACAGGTGAGGCCGCCCGGGGCCTGCGCGAGCACCAGGAACCCGTCCGACATCGGCGCCGAACAGAACCATTTGTGCCCCGTCAGCTCATACGTCCCGTCCTCGGCGAGCGGCCGCGCCTCGGTCCTGTTCGCCCGTACGTCACTGCCGCCCTGCTTCTCCGTCATGCCCATCCCGAAGAGCACGCCGGCCTTCTGGGAGGCGGGCCGCAGCCCCTGGTCGTAGACGGTGGACGTGAGCAGCGGCTCCCAGAGGGCGGCGAGCGCCGGGTCGGTGCGCAGGGCGGGCACCGCCGCGTGGGTCATCGACAGCGGGCAGCCGTGGCCCGCCTCGGCCTGCGACCACACGACGAAGCCGGCCGCGCGCCTGAGGTGACCGCCGGGACGGCTCCAGGCCGCCGTCAGCCCCGCCGAGACCCCCTTGCCGAGCAGTCGGTGCCAGGCTGGATGGAAATCGACCTCGTCGACGCGGTTGCCGTAGCGGTCGTGGGTGCGCAGCTTCGGTGGGTTCTCGTTGGCCAGCACCCCCCACTCCTGCACCTGCGCGGAGCCCGTCGTGCGCCCGAGCAGCGACAGCTCCTCGCGTGCCTCGTCGAGAAGCCCTGGATCAAGATGCCGGTCGACCGCCTCCACGAGGGCCCGGTCGGCGGCAAAGACGTCATATCCGACCAGGGGCGGAGCCTGGTTGGTCACGGTGTGGGTGCTGGCTGCCATACGGATACGGTAAGGACGTGCACCAGGCAAAAGAAACACCTGAACGGCCTCCCGTGGGCCGCTTTCACCGCGCTCGCGCGCTGTACAGGAACGTGTCGAAGCGCAGGACCGCCTGGCTGCTGCTCAAGGACACTGTCAACTCCTGCATGGAGTACCGGATCCTGGGGCTGGCGGCCGAGGCCGCCTTCTTCACACTCCTGTCCGTGCCACCCCTGCTGCTGAGCCTCATCGGACTGCTCGGTTACGTCGACGACTGGACCGGCGCGCACTCGATCGCGAGCCTGGAGTCCAACATCCTGGAGGCCTCCCGCACGGTCCTCACCGACAAGGGCGTCCACCAGATCGCCGAACCGATCCTTCACGACGTGATGAAGGGCGGCCGGCCCGACATCATCTCCATCGGTTTCCTCTTCGCCCTGTGGTCGGGCTCACGCGCGGTGAACGTCTTCGTCGACACCATCACGGTGATGTACGGCCTCGACGGCACCCGGGGGATCGTGGCGACCCGCGTGATGTCGTTCCTGCTGTTCATCGTGGCGCTGCTGATCGGCTCGATCGCGCTGCCGCTGATGGTCGCGGGCCCGGACGCGGTGGTGCAGATCGTGCCGTGGTCGGCGACGCTCGTGCAGGTGTTGTACTGGCCTGTCGTCATCGTGCTCTCGGTCGTCTTCCTGACCACGCTGTACCACGTGTCAGTGCCCGTCCGCTCACCCTGGGTGGAGGACGTGCCCGGCGCCCTGGTCGCCCTCGCCATGTGGGTCTTGGGCAGCTTCCTGCTCCGCATCTATCTGACCAGCACGGTCGAGGGCCCGACGATCTACGGCTCACTCGCCGCCCCCGTGGCCGTCCTCCTGTGGATCGGTGTGTCCGCGTTCGCCGTCCTCGTCGGCGCCGCGGTCAACGCCGCCATCGACCGGGTCTGGCCGGCCGCCGCCACGGCCGCGGCCCGCGCCGCGAACGAGCGCCTGCGCGCGGAGCAGGCCGCCGAGTACGTCGCCCGCGCCGCCGCCCACCGCGCCGCCGACCCCGACCCCGACGACCCGGACATGCCCTCCGAGTTCCCGGAACGCTGGTCCCGCTTCCTCCCCCCGGAGGACGTGACCTCCCGCCTCCGCACCCACGTGAAGAGCCCCCACCACCCCCGCAAGCACAACGACGACGACCACTGCGCGGACGAGTAGCACGACCCGAGTGGGGGGCGCCCCGTAGGAGCGCGGGAAACTGCGCGCTCAGCCCCCACCCACCCGCACCCGAAGAACGCACCCCTGGGGTCTGGGGGCGGAGCCCCCAGGTTGGGGATGGGACCGACCTACCCCTTCCACGCACCCCCCACCGCCGCCTCCCGAGCGAACGCAGTGAAATCGCGCGGCTCCCGCCCCAGAACCTCCCGCACACCCCCCGAAAGGTAGGAGTTGCGCCCGTCGAGCAGGCTCTCGAAGAGCTCGACGAGGAACTCGACCTCCTCCGCCGGCACCCCGAACCCGGCGAGCCGATCGCCGTACTGGCGCGCCGTCACCGGGAGATATGTCAGCTCACCCCCCGTCGCCGCC
Organism: Streptomyces sp. NPDC058086; assembly: GCF_042885015.1. Taxonomy (NCBI): domain Bacteria; kingdom Bacillati; phylum Actinomycetota; class Actinomycetes; order Kitasatosporales; family Streptomycetaceae; genus Streptomyces; species Streptomyces sp. NPDC058086. The sequence continues at coordinate 6,605 of NZ_JBHVST010000030.1, forward strand.
GCGATCTCCCCCACCGCCTCCCGAAAACTCAGCAGCCGGGGCCCGGAGACGGCGAGCTCCTGCCCGGCATACCGGTCGCCCCCCGTGAGCACGGCCACCACGACGTCCGCGATGTCCCGCACATCGATGAACGGCTCCCGCACCTCACCGGCGGGAAACACCAGCTCCCCGCGGAGCAGCCCCTCCACCAACGGCCCCTCGCTGAAGTTCTGCGCGAACCACGAGGCCCGTACGACCGTCCAGTCGGCGCCCGACGCCCTCAGCGCCTCCTCGGCCGGCCGCGCCCGCTCCTCACCCCGCGAGGACAGCAGCACCAGCCGCCGCACCCCCAGCCCGACCGCCTCCCGTGCCAGACCCCCGACCACCTCGGCCGCGTCGGGTGAGCCGACGTCCGTGGGGTGGACGAGATACGCCGCGTCGGCACCCCGAAGGGCGTCCGCCCACGTCGACCGGTCCGTCCAGTCGAACCCCGCCGCGCGGGACGCGGCCCGCACACTCAGCCCCGCCGCCCGCGCGGCCTCGGCCACCCGCCGCCCGGTACGCCCCGTGGCGCCCGTGACCAGCACCGTCATGTCCCCTACGTGCTCTTCGCGTGCCCTGTTCTGCGTCATACCGCCAGTGAATCGCCGCCCGAGCGGGACTCCCATCGCCGAGGAGCTCATTCCCATAAGCGGACGTCTACGTCCCTTCCCCTCAGACGTCTACGCTGACGCCATGGACGCACTCGCCGGCCTGCTGGAGGGCCCCCGGGCACGTGGCGCCTTCATGATCCGTGCGTGCTTCGACCCGCCCTGGTGCGTACGCGTCGAGGACCGCGCCCCTCTCACGATCATGCTCGTGGTGCGCGGCGAGGCCTGGGTCGTGCCGGACGCGGGGGAGCGCGTGTTCCTGCGGGCCGGTGACCTCGCGATCGCCCGCGGCCCGGACCCGTACACCTGCGCGGACGACCCGGGGACCCCGCCCCAGGCGGTGATCCTGCCGGGAGGCGAGTGCACCTACCCCGACGGGCGGTCCCTGAAGGGCCAGTGGGACCTGGACGTCCGCACCTGGGGCGACCGGCTCGACGGCTCCACGGTGCTGCTGATCGGGACGTACATGATGCGGGGCGAGATCAACGGCAGACTGCTCGACGCCCTGCCGCCGCTGCTCTCCCTCACCCAGGACGTGTGGGACTGCCCGCTCACCGCGATCCTCACCGAGGAGATCGTCCGCGACGAGCCGGGCCAGGAGGTGGTCCTGGACCGGCTCCTCGACCTCCTCATGATCGCCGCGCTGCGCGCCTGGTTCTCCCGCCCGGAGGCCGCCGCCCCCGCCTGGTACCGGGCGCTCGCGGACCCCGTCGTCGGCCGGGTGCTGCGGCTCGTCCAGGACGACCCGGCACACCCCTGGACCGTGGCGACGCTCGCCGCGAAGGCCGGGGTGTCCAGGGCCGCGCTGGCCCGCCGCTTCAGCGAACTCGTGGGCGAGCCCCCGATGGCGTACCTCACCGGCTGGCGTCTCGCCCTCGCCGCCGACCGGCTGCGCGAAACGGACGACACCCTTGAGGCGATCGCCCGTCACGTCGGCTACGGCAGCGCGTTCGCCCTGTCCAGCGCCTTCAAACGGGTGTACGGGGTCAGCCCGCAGGAGCACCGGACGCGGGCGGCGTAGCCTGACGTACGTGTACGTGGAGCGGGCTTCCCGGTTGGCGGGCGCCGTCGTGTGGTCCCGTGGAACGTCCGGTTCCACGGTGGGGGCCGTGCTTCCCGACGGCTGCATGGACCTGCTCTGGCACGAGGGGCGACTGCTCGTCGCCGGGCCCGACACCCGGGCGTACGTTCCCGAGGACGCGGCCGGGCACTGGGCGGGCGTCCGTTTCTACCCCGGCACGGGGCCGACGTTCCTCGGCGTACCCGCCCACGAACTCCGCGACCTGCGCGTCGACCTGGCGGACCTGTGGCCCGCCGCGGAGGTCCGGCGCCGCACCGCGCGGGTCGCCGCGGCCGCCGACCCGGTGACCGCGCTGGAGCAGGTGGCGCTGGACCGGGCGGCTGCCACCGATCCTCCCGACCCGCTGCTGCGGGAGGTCGTGACGGCCCTGGACGCGGGCCGGTCGATCGCGGCGACGGCCGACCGACTCGGCCTGAGCGCACGTCAGTTGCACCGCCGCTCGCTGACCGCCTTCGGCTACGGCCCCAAGACCCTCGCCCGCGTCCTGCGCCTGCGGCGGGCGCTCGCCCTCGCGCGCACCGGGGTCCCCTTCGCGGAGACGGCGGCCCGCTCCGGCTTCGCTGACCAGGCCCATCTGGCCCGGGATGTAAGGGAGTTGGCGGGCATGCCGCTGGGGGAACTACTCGCGCGCGGGTAGCGGCGCGAACAGATCGACGCCATTGCCGTCCGGGTCGTGCACGACCGCGTACCGCATCCCCCAGAAGGCGTCCCACGGTTTGAGCTCGCCGTGGTACCCGGCGCCGACCAGGTCCTCGTAGACGGAGTCGACCTCCGCCGGGCCCTCGCAGCCGAAGGCGAGCGACATCCGGCCGCCCCGGTCGGCCGGCGGCCGCCACCCCGCGTGGAACGAACGGATCGTCTCCTCGGTGTCGATCGCCAGCCGGGACCCGCCGGGCAGTTCGGCCTCGACGTGTGGCTGGTCCTCGGCGCCCCCGGGGAAGACGAGGCCGAGGCGGCGGTAGAAGGCGAGCGTGGCGGCCATGTCGGAGGCGACCAGGCCGATCACGGCGAATCGTGGAGTCATGGGGACACCGTAGGCAGGGGGCGGGAAGCGGGTCTTGAACGAATCGGACAGAGTCCCTCCGCGGCGCAACGACCGGAACCGCCCTCACCGGGCCGACCGTGCCCGTGATCCGTCCATCGCCGTGAACTGACGTGTATCCGCACTGACATGCACCTCTGGAACACCTGTGCGGCAGGATGGATGGCATGATCCGACCTGTGCGCGTGCTGTTGTTCCCGGTGGCGCTGCTGATTCCCGTGCTGCTCACGGGGTGCGGTACGGAGAAGGCCGGGGCCGGGACCGGGGTGGACTCGTCGGCGTCGGCTGCCGTGCCGAGCCGGGCCGAACTCGACGCGCGTGCAAGTGCGTTGGGGATCACACCGGAACTCGTGTACGTCACGAAGGCTCCTGGCTTCACCCTCGCCCAGCAGTCGGTCGGCGTGTACGGCGACGACGGCTTCTCCGGCGTGTACTGGTCGAAGGAGACCAACGCCCAGATCCAACTGTCCGTGGAACGGGGCACGATGACGGCGCGGTCCTGCCCGAAGCAGCCGGTCGGCGGCATGGCGGGCGAGCGGACGGTGTGTGAGCGGGACGGCGACGCGTGGTACCGCGCCGGTGGGGGCCGGCACGAGTACGCGCTCGTCGAGAAGGGCCATGTGCTGAAAGTGAGCGGTGACTCGACGAAGGTGACGCGGGCCGTCCTGCGCTCCGCCCTCCACTCCGCCCACCGCCCGAGCGACGCCGAACTCGCCGCCGTCCTGCCATCGGCTCCTACGACGGCCACGACGCCCGTGGAGCGGGGTGACCTGCCGTCGACGGGGGACGGGGCACCCAACAACGAGGTGGGGACGGCGGGTTGAGCATGAATCGCCTCACCCCGCCGCTTCCCCGGGGCTCCGCCCCCAGCCCCCACCACCCCGCAGCCGAACGCGATCACCAGGCATAGGCTCGCGCCCATGACCACCCGTGTTCTCGTCTACACCCGGACCACCGCCTACCGGCACGACTCCATCCCGGCCGCCGTCGCCGCCGTACGCGCCCTGGGCGCTACCCACGGCTTCGGCGTCGACGCCACCGAGGACCCGGCCGCGTTCGAGACGCCCCTCGACCCGTACGCGGCGGTCGTCTTCCTCTCCACCAGCGGGGACGTCCTGACCCCGGAAGGACGGACCCGGCTCGCGGCGTATGTCGAGGGTGGCGGCGGGTTCGTCGGAGTGCACGCCGCCGCCTGCACCGAGTACGACTGGCCGTACTACGGCGAACTCCTCGGCGCGCGCTTCGACCGGCACCCTGAGTACCAGCCGGGCAAGGCCGTCGTCGAGGACCGCGGACATCCGGCGACCGGACATCTGCCACCCGTCTGGGAGTTCACCGACGAGTGGTACGACTTCCGGACCAGCCCGCGCGGTGCGGTCCGCGTCCTCGCCTCCGCCGACGAATCCTCCTACGAGGGCGGCGGCATGGGCCGGGACCATCCCCTCGTGTGGTGCCGGGAACAGGGCGCGGGCCGGGTCTTCTACACCGCGCTCGGGCACGCCTGGGAGGCGTACGAGGACCCGGACTTCCGTGCGCATCTGCTCGGCGGCATCACCTGGGCGACCGCCCTCTGAGCGATTCGGCCGCTCTGCGGCTGCCCGGTACCGGCCCCGTACTCGCCCGTTCCACCAGACGCGTCGACAACTCCGTACGCGTGCCCTCGGGTTGCTCGCCCGCCATCATCCGCACGAGCAGGCGCAGTGCCGTCGCGGCCATCTCGGAGAGCGGCTGGCGCACGGTGGTGAGGGCCGGGGTGGCCCAGCGGGACTCGGGCAGGTCGTCGAAGCCGACCACACTGATGTCGTCCGGGACGCTCAACTCCCGTTCGGACAGGGCCTGGTAGGCGCCGAGTGCCATCCTGTCGGAGCAGACGAAGACGGCGGTGGGCGGCTCGGGGAGGTCGAGGAGTTCCCGCATGTGGCGGTGGGCGCCGGTCTCGCTGAAGCCGCCGTAACGGACGTACTCGGGGCGGTGTCCGATCCCGGCCGAGGCGAGGGCCGAGCGGTAGCCGGCGACCCGGGCGCTGCCGCACATCTTGCGGCGGAAGCCGCCGATGACGGCGATGCGTTCGTGGCCGAGGGAGAGGAGGTGTTCCGTCGCCAGCACCCCGCCCTGCCAGTTGGCCGCGCCCACCGACACCACACCGGTCGGCGGTTCGAGCACCGGGTCGATCATCACGAACGGGATGCGGTGCTGTTCCAGCCAGGCGTACTGGGACGGGGTGAGCTCGGCCAGGTTGAACAGCACGCCCGCCGAGCCCCGCGTGGTGAGCTTGTCCAGCCAGTCGCGCTCCGGGCGCCCGCCCCTGGTCCGGGTCGGACCGGCCGAGACGACCACCTCCAGGCCCGCGTCGTGCGCTGCGCCCTCCACCCCGTGCAGCACCGCGCCCGACCAGGAGCTCTCCAGCGAGTGCACCACGAGGTCGACCAGCCCCGGCGGCTTTGCCGCCTCGAAGCGGGGTCTGCGGACGTAGCCGAGCCGGTCGAGCGCCTCGGTGACCCGGCGGCGGGTCTCCGGCGCCACGTCCTCCCGGCCGTTGACCACCTTCGACGCCGTCGGCACCGAGACCCCCGCCTCGCGGGCGACGACCGCCAGCGTCGGCCCGGTCACGCTTCCCGTACGCACCATGAGAGCCAGCCTCCCCGGCCCGCCCGAGGGCCCGTCGAAAGTTTCGAACAGCACTGCTGGCGCGACCGGCACCGCGACCGCGTAGCAACCGCTTTCTATATTAAGCCCGCCTCAACACGGCGTGAAGGGGAAGGGATTGACGGAAGCCCCGCGCGTCGAAAATTTCGAAATGCCGAACAGGATTCCTCGCGCGGGAAAGGCCGACGCACTCTGGTTCACCGGGTGCCGGTCTGCAAGCATGAGAGGCGGGCGTCGGACGGCCCGCTGTGGGATCGCCGCCGCAGCGAGCCCGCGTTGGAGGGGGACCGACGGTGGCGGGAGTCGCCCTGAACATCGTGGTGGGGCTGGTCACCAGCGTGTTGAGCGGTGGACTGGTCTGGATCTGGCAGCGCGTCGGCACGACGCGTGACCAGCGGCGTCGGTGCGCCTTCTTCGGCTTGGAACCGGGTGGCACCTGCATCGTCGTCATGAACAACCAGTGGAACAAGCCCGGAAGCACCGAGCACCACGATGTGCAGGCCATGATCGAGGCCGTGGTCCTGGCCCGTCGCACAGGCTGCGAGGTCACCACGCGGTCGAGCGACGAATTCCGCGACGGCAACGGCGATGCCGTCGAATTCTGCATCGGTGGTCCGGAGAACGGCTCGAATGTCCGAACGGGCGGCCATCTCGCGCACAACCTGCCGGGTGTGGTCATCCAGCCGTTCAGCGACCGGCCGAACTCGATGGCCATCGACGTCGGCGGCGACAGCTTTCCGCGTGATCGGGGCAATGAGGAGCACGTGCTCGTCGCGAAGTTCACACCCACGGGCGCCGGCCGCCCGGTCATCCTCGTCTGCGGACAGAGCGCGATCACCAACCACGCCGCCATGTACTTCCTCAACCGGTCATACCGGCGACTGGCCGCGACGGTTGCCACGACCGACCGGTTCTGTCTCGTGCTGAGGGTCGGTTCGATCCGTACGTACGGATTCCGGGCCGTGGAGCTGGCCAGGGACGTTTCAGCCGCCGCCTTCACACGGTAGGGCGACGGCCGGTCGGCGGTCCCTCGCCGCCCGGCGCGAGACCGTTGATCAGCTCGGCGGCGGCCATGGCCCAGGTGCGCTTCCCGGCCATGATGGTGCGTACGGTCTCCGCATCGGCGAACGCCGCCTTGCGTCGGTGCAGTACGGCCGCGACGGCGGAACCCCAGCGCGGCACGTCCAGCCGGGGATCGTCCCGCACCGGGATGACGATGCGAGCGGCGTCCTCGGCAGGCAGGTACTCCCGGAGCAACTGGCCGAGCCCGCTCCTTCGGCTGATGAGTACGGGCACACCCCGGACGATCGCCTCCAGACCCACGAGTCCGAAGCCGTCCGCACGTGAGGGCATGAGGACCAGGCTCGCCAGTCGCAGTTCGTGCTCCAGCCGTTCCCTGTCGGTCGAGAAGTTGCGGACCACGACGTTCAACGACGGTTGTCCGGCCCACTTTCTGATGGCCCGGTCGAGTCGCTCGGCCTGGCCGGGGGTGGCGCCCCGGAGCATGAGCCACACCTCGGCCTCGTCCGGGTCGCGGAGTCCGACGGCGTGCCCCACCGCTCGGGCCGCGAGGTCGAGTCCCTTCACACCGTCGTCCTCCAGCCGGCCCGTGAGGAGAACGCGCAGCGGGCCCTCGACCGGCTCGCGTGGCCCCGACAGCGGACTGTCGAAGCCCGGATCGAGCCGCAACGGCCGGGGAACGCCCGGCAGCACCGACATCTCCTGGCGGTAGTAGTCGTACAGCCGGGGGCCGACGGCCACGAGCCTGGTCGCGCCGCGTCCGAGCTTCAGCTCCGTCCAATTCCGGTCGTCCGCCCGGGCGTACAGGTCAAGACCCCGGGTCTTCCTCTTGTGCCGGTCCGTGTCGTCCGCCCACATGTGGACGAAGTGCAGGCGTGGAGTACCGGAGAAGTTCTCTTCGGCCTGGAAGAGCGCGGCGGGTCCTGTCACCCGGCTGTGACCGATGATCAGGTCTGGAGGCAGGCCGCCCGGCAGCACGGGTTTGCGCATCAGACGATCCCGCTCCGTGGCGCCGGGGAACGGCGGCGCGAGAATGAGGTGTACACGGGAACGGTCCGCGTTCGCGATCTCCTCCGGAGAGGCGGAAGGCACCAGGCAGAACACCTCGTGACCTGCCTCGGCCAGAGCCCGGCACAACGACTGGTTCAGGGCGCTGATCCCGCCCTCGGCGGGGAACCACTCGTCGGCGAGCACCAGCACCCGCCAACCACGTTCCGCGGTGGTCAAGGACGCCCGCGGCGCGGACGCGGAACGTGCCGCCGCATCGGTTCCCGATACGAACGCGGGGCTCGCCGGTCCGGTTGCCGTGGTGTCGGCGCGCTCACCGGTCCCCGACCGCAGCGAGCCGCGGAACAGGCCGGGCGCTGTCGGTACGCCGGGTGCGGTCGGCAGGTCGCCGTTCCCCGGCCCCATGCCGCCCGTCTTCTCCATCGACGTGACCAGCTCGACGAGTTCGTCGAAGTCGAGCTCATGCCGCAGGTGGGCGGGCAGGCCTTCCCACAGGAGACGGATCTCCTGCCGGGCTTCGAGCCGTGCCTGGAGAGCGGCGAGCACCACGTGTTCCTTGGTGTCCACCCGTACTTGTTCGACATCGAAGAGGAAGGGTGCCAGCGCCACGAGAACCAGATCGGCGACGCCGTGCACACCGGCCCGCTCCAACGCGGTGACCAACAGGGCGGAGGCGAGAACGCTCCTGAACCGCTGCCCTGGGATCCGCACCTGCCGACGGCCGACCCGCAGCGACAGGGGCTCGTCAAGGAGGTCGTCGAGAGCGAGACGGAAGACCCGGTCCAGGTGCGCGCGCTCGGCGCCCTCGGCCAGGCCCAGGTCTTCGAGCAGGCGCGCGATGCGGGCTTCGTCGACGGTCACCTGCCCGTCGGGGCTGGTCATGAACGCGGTGAGCGAGAGAAGGTCGACGGCGTCAGACATGGGCGCGCCCACCCTGCTGGTCGATGATCCACCAGGCACTGACGACGTGCTGGACGGCGGCGTCGATGCCCGGCAGCAGCGATGTGAACTCCTCCGGCCGGCTCTGCGCCTGTTCCGGTCCCAACGAGGTCAGCCAACGCTGGAGATAGTGCCGGCCCGCTTCACCCGTCAGTTGCAGCCAGACGATGCCGGGCAGAACGCTGACGGTGAAGGCGAACACATGCAGCTTCCGGTCGCCGTCGACATCAGCCCGCATCCAGTTCACCTGGGCCTTCTGTTTGAAGGTGTGCACCAGCTGGGACACGATGGGGAGATCCGCGATGGCGTAGATCGTGTCGATGTGGTCGGAGCGGGCGCTGCCCGGGGCGTCCGTGAGACTGGCGGCGGTGGTCAGACAGACCACCGGCAGAGTGAAGGCGCGCGCCACGTCGGCGGGGCTCTCCGTGTCGAACAGGCCCAGCCGCGCCACAGCCCGGCCTTCGCAGTCGTATCCGGCGGCCTGGAGCGCGACCACGAATCCCGCCCGCTCCTCCAGGGCGTTGGGGCGGGCGAACTGACGGGCCAGCAGGTCCGCCCGTGCCCACACCAACAGCACGTGCGCACCCAGCTGTTCATGGTCGCGCGCGAAGTCGGCGGCGCGGGCGGCGATCTCCGACTCAGGGACGATCTCCAGTGGCAGGGGCCCCGTGTCGTGCAGACGTATCCGCTCCCGCTGGTGCTCCTCGATGTCGTCCGGGATCGGTGCGCGGACGCTGTCCAGTTCGATGCGGGCCCGCAGTTCGGGGCTGAGTGTCGCGATGTCCTCGAACAGGTCGTCGATCAGTTCCCGTACCGGGGCGGTGCGCAGGGTGGGTACTCCGTTGCGGGTCAGGAAGTCCGCCACCTCGTCGAAGAAGACCCCAAGTTCGTCCGGGGTCGAGTCGGGGCCGAGACCGTGGGGCCTGAACCGCGGCAGGTCGAGCGAGAGAATCGTCGTCAGACGGGCGTCGGGACGTGTGTCCGGGCCGTTGAGGTCGCGGGTGCGGAGCCTGGTGAATCCGCCCGCGTAAGCCGGTTCGAGAGCGGTCGGCGACATGGCCGCGCGCAGCAGGGCGTCGACCTGGAACCGGCCGGCTTCCCACTCCGTCCCAGCGCTCAGGCGGGTGCCCTGATCGAAGTACACCTTGTAGTCCGGACTCTGCTCCAGGAGCTTCAGCGCGAAGGGGTCGTTGCCGACCGAGAGGGTTGTCGCGTAGGTCTCGTGCACGAGCCGCGCCGACTCCCGGCAGAAGCGGAAGAGAAGTCTCAACTGTTCGCTCAGCACGCCGAGTCGGGCGAGATCCGCCGAGAAACGAGCCACCAGACCCCAGGGCGTGGAATGCTGCAGCTCGTGGTGCAGGCGTTCGTGGACGGAGACGATGGCCTGCTCGTCGCGGTCGGTGAGTGCCGTGGCGTGCAGAGTCCAGGACTCAAGTCCGTCGTAGGCGCCCAGCACGTCGGACGCATCGCTACGAGTGCACCAATAAGACGATTCGTCGGTAGACACGGTGGCAGCGTACCGAGAACTCGCGTCCCCTCGCGTCCCATGGATGCCGGGGCGCACCGGGCTCCGGACGTCGTTCCGCCCAGAGCCTGTCCGGCGGAGTGTCAGACGAACTCCCTCGGGGCGGGCCTTGGCTTCCCGCGGTTGCGCGTCGCAGTCGTCCGCCGACCCGCCATCAGCAGTGCCGTGCCCAACAGCAGCCCCAGCGTGGGCAGGACGGGGAACCGGCCGTCGGGTGCGAAGCCCCGGGTGGCGAAGCGGGCCAGGGCGGTGACGCTCGCCGCAAGGCCGAGCCAGGGCAGCCACAGACGGGGCGAGCCGGGATCCGGGCGAGTCCGTTCGTGGAGGAGGGCCAGCCCGCGCTCCAGTGGACGCAGCGCCCGCACGACACCGGTCAGGACGGCGCCGAGCACGAGCAGCCACGGCAATCGGAGTCCCCACCAGGCCGCGGACCCGAGGGTGGGTTCGGGCGCGAGGCCGGTCAGATAGAACGCGGCGGCGACGATCAGCACCGGCAGCATGTGCCACAAATACAGCGTCATGCTGGCACCGCCCACGGGGCGCACCGCCCGCCACACCCGCTCGCGGTCCAGCAGTCGTCGTACCGCGGGCGCGGCCAGCAGGCACAGACCGACCTGGGCCACAGCCCACGCCAGCATCGCCGCCGACGGCGGATCGGTGTTGCTGGGGGTCTGCCCGGTCACCAGGATCAGACTGACCGGGAACGGCCCGAGGGTGATCAGCGCGGCGAAGGCCGCTGCGCCGCCCGCCGCCAGCGCGGCCGGGAGCGGCCGACGCTCCGTCAGCAGGCCGTCCCGCCAGCAGAAACCCAGTTGGTAGGCCACGCCCCAGACGATCACGTAGTCGAGCAGTCCGACGTACGGCGTGTGCACCGACACCACCAGGGTGTCGGCCAGGAGGGCGACCGCGCCCATCGCCACCGGGACGAGGAGCCCCCAGCGCCGGTGCGCCGCGTGCAGCGGCGGGGTCAGTGCGCTGAGCAGCAGATACACCGGAAGGAACCAGAACTGCATCGCCATCGCCCAGCCCACCAGCTCAAGGGTGTTCGGGTCCACGCCGACCGTCGAGCAGATCCCTACGGCGGTCAGCACAAGACAGCTGTACACGGCGGCCGGAAGCAGCAGCCGCAGCGCCCGCGCTCCGACCCATCCGGCGGCCGTACCGCCCGCCGCCCGGGCCCGTGTCCAACTGCCGCCCGCCGCATGGCCCCCGGCGAGGAAGAACAGCGGCATGATCTGAAACCCCAGCGTCAGCCACTGGGTCCAGGGCACGGTCGCCAGCAGTTCCGGCGCGCGGATCTCTCCGTCCGGTTCCCGGACCAGGGCGGTGATCAGCCAGTGGCCGAGCACCACCAGGCCGATCGCCCACGCACGCAGGAAGTCGACATAGCGGTCTCTGCTCATGGGCTGTCATGCTGCCGCAGTGCCGCCGCCGGCCGCCGTGGGAAGTCCGGGCCGCAACCAATTCGTGCCCGGTACGACATCCCCCGCAGGCAGGAGTCCGGCAGGGATGCGGTCAAGGGCCGGTCAGTGGTCCGGGCCATGGTCGGCCCCTGCCCGCGTTGTCCTCGCCCTGCTCGCCGTCCTTCCGCGGCCCAGGGACAGCCCCTCCCCGCCCCGTCCGACTGACGCGGCACCCCGCCGTCCCCGCCGTCGGCTCAGCGTCCGAAGTCGCTTTGTGAGACTTGCGGGCGGCGGCGCGACCCGCTCGGGACGCGGGCTCACCCGAACGCGCGTACGTGTCGGCGGGGCATCGGTGGCCGGGCGTGGTGAGGTGATGCGGGCGGCGGGAACCGGGCCGGGCTCGCCGGCTCGCCGCCGGTCTGTTCCTTGTCGAGATGGGGAGCGTTCATGTACGGCGTACTCGGATCCGTTGCCGTGGCGGCCGGTGCCGCCTGTGTGCTGCTGGGTCCGGCGATGGCCCCGGCCGACTCCGGGGCCGTGTCGGTGGTCGCGCCTCATCCCGCGCGGGTGGCCGAGGACGTACGAGGCGGGGGAGACGGCACCCTCATCACCCGCCTGCACACACCTCCTACCGGCACGTCGATCGCCTCACCCGCGCGCGACACCCTCTTCGCCTGCAAAGGGGGGATCCTCACTCGGCCCGACCGCCCGTGGATCGACGCGCACGGTGTGATCGACGTACTCAAGCGCCCGTTCGTGTCGGGGACCACGAGCTGGCAGAAGTACCTGAAAGTGACGACGACCGCGACCGGGAGGCGCTTCAAGGGCAACGGGCTCCCGGACCATCCCACCGGGCGCTTCCCCGTCCGGAAGGGCACCCCCGCCTACAAGTACTACGCGGAGATTCCCGCGCACGGGTACCCCAACGCCGCCGCGATCCCCATCAAGCCGTGGAACCTCGACGTGACCGTTCCGCGCGATCCGTCTGTCCAGGCACGGCCCACATGCATCGAACAGCTGACGACCGGGATGGCTCTGGCGGGCGGCACCTTCCACCTGGAGGTGGCCACCGACGCGGAGGACCGACCGGTCGACCCCAACGCGGCCCTGCCGCTGGACCGCTGCTGGGGCCATCCGTACGACACGCAGTACCACTACCACGGCCCCTCGCAGACCTGCTTCGGCAGCAAGCCTACGAGGGAGTCCGCGAACGCCCGTTCCTATTCCAGGCACTCACCGCTCGTGGGATACGCCATCGACGGATTCGGGATTTTCGGGCCGCGGGGCGAGGACGGAAAGATCGTCAGGAACAGGGATCTGGACGTCTGCCACGGTCACACGCACGCGATCATGTGGGACGGCAAGAAGGTCGTCATGTACCACTACCACCTCAACGGAGAGTATCCGTACTCCATCGGATGCTTCCGGGGGAAGCCGGTGACGGTGCCCGGGTCCGGGCACGGCGGGCACTAGAGCCTGTCCGGCGGAGCAGGTCGCAGGAAACGGGCGGTGCCTCATCGACGCGGAGCGTCGGCGACCGACGACAACGCGGCAGATGGGCGTGCCAAGCCCGGCGTCTGCGGCATGATCCGCCGGACAGGCCCTAGCCGCCGAGGCGGCCGAGCTGCGGGGACTGCTGACCCACCACGAGGGGACCTCGGGCAGCGCGTTGACAACCGTGCCGGTCACCACAACGAAGGACCGGGCCGTCGCCCAGGTGCGGGCGGATCCGGCCGCGAGGCCGGCCTCGGTGACCGATCCGGTGGTCCGGCCGGCCCAGTTCGGGCCGCCCGCCGTCGTACGCCCCGACACCCACCCGGGAATGGGCTGATGCGGTGTGATGCTCTGCTGTGGAAGGACACGACGCGCCGGGGTGAGGAGCTGGTGGGCGAATGGCGGTGGACGCGGTGGACTCGGTTTCACGGACGCACGACCCGGTGGTCACCACTCCGTACGGAGCGGTGCGCGGCCGGTACGAGGACGGGATCGCCGTCTTCCGCGGCATCCCCTACGCGGCCCCGCCGTTCGGCGCCCGCCGCTTCCGGCCACCCGTCCCGCCCGGGCCCTGGGACGGTGTGCGCGACGCGGGGGAGTTCGGGCCGACGCCGCCCAAGCCGCCCTACTCCGAGGCGTTCGCACGACTCCTCGCCGACCCCGTGGTCCTCGGCGACGACTGCCTCAACCTGAACGTCTGGACACCGGAACCCGGCCCAGGCGCCCGGCTGCCCGTCATGGTGTGGATCCACGGCGGCGCCCTGACCCGCGGCTCGTCGGCCGTGCCCGTCTACGACGGCCACGCCTTCGCCCGGGACGGTGTCGTCCTCGTCTCGATCAACTACCGGCTGGGTGTGGAGGGTTACGGCCTCTTCCCGGACGCGCCGCCCAACGCCGGGCTGCGCGACCAGCTCGCCGCGCTGGAGTGGGTGCGGGAGTCGATCGCTCGGTTCGGCGGCGATCCGGACCGGGTGACCGTGTTCGGTGAGTCGGCCGGGGCCATCAGCATCGGGGCGCTGCTGGCGAGCCCGCGCGCCCAGGGGCTGTTCCGGCGGGCCGTCCTGCAGAGCGGACCGCCAGAGGCGAGTGAGCGCGACAAGGTACGGCGCATGGTGCGCAGGATGGCCACCCGGCTGAAGGTCCCGGCGACGGCACGGGCGTTCGCCGCCGTGGACCGCGCCCTGCTGTTGCGCACCCAGGCCGACGTGGCCAGGCTCAGCAGCCCGGTCCTCGGCGGCCCCGCCTTCGGGATCGTCGTCGACGGCGACCTCGTCCCGCGCGACCCGATGGAGGCACTCGTCGCAGGCGGCGCGGGCGGCGCGCCCGACGTCGAACTGCTGCTGGGCTGGACCAGCGAGGAGTACCGGCTGTGGATGGCCCCGGGAGGTCTGCTGGAGCGTGTCGACCGGCTCGGTCCCGTCGCCCTGGCCGGCGCCATGGCCCGCTGCCGCTGCGGCCACGAGGTGCCCCGCGGCTATCGCGCGATCCATCCGGGGGCGGGCACCGCGGACCTCGTCGGGCAGATGGTCACCGACCATCTGCTGCGGGTGCCGCTGCACCGGCTCGCCGACGCCCGTCCGCCGCGGACACCCGCGTACGTCTACGAGTTCGCCTGGCCCTCCAACGTGCCGGGCCTCGGCGCCTGCCACGCCCTGGAGCTCGGCTTCGTCTTCGACACCGTGAAGGTGCCCCAGGCGGCGCAGCTCGCGGGCCCGGGCGCCCCGCAGGAACTGGCCGACGCGATGCACGCGGCGTGGGTGCGGTTCGCGGTCGAGGGCGACCCGGGCTGGCAGGCCTGGGACGCCTCGCATCCGGTCCGGATCTTCGGCGCGGGCGCACCGCACACCGTACTCGGACCGCGCGACCGTGAACTGGCGCTGTGGGAAGCCGAGTCGGGGCGGCCCGGCGCCCCGCTCAGCTCCCCGGAGTCCACCCCCTCGCCCCGCCCGCGCCGACCTCGCCGGGTCATGGCCGTCAGGCCGAGCTCGTGGCCACCTCTTCCGCCGAGAGCCGGGGGCGGGCGATCGCGGCCCTGAGGCGCGCGGCGGCCGGGACCGGCTCGGCGGGCCGCCGCGTGTGCCAGTCGGTGAGCGCCTGATACGCGGCGGCGAGCAGCTGATCACCGCCCAGGCGTCAGCACCCGCTCACCGCACGGGTGCCGGCACCCGCTCACCGCACCGGCGTCAGCGCCCGGGTGATCCCCGTGATCGCTCGCGGTCCCACCCGGCAGCACCCCCCGATCAGCCGCGCCCCGCCCCGCCGCCAGCCGGTCACCTGCTCGGCCGTGAAGGTCGAGAGCCCGTTCCAGGCCCGCGTCTCGGCGTCCCAGACCTCGCCGCTGTTCGGGTACACCACCACCGGCTTCCCGGTCACCCGCGCCGCCGTCTCCACCGCGCCGTCCACATCCTCGGGGGCGCAGCAGTTCACGCCGACCGCGATGATCTCGTCCGCTTCGGCGGCCAGGGCGAAGGCCTCCTCCAGGGGCTGCCCGGCCCGCGTACGGTCCCCGGCGACGGTGTACGACAGCCACGCCGGTACGGCCAGCCCGCGTACCGCCCGCAGCAGCGCCTCGGCCTCGTCGGCGTCGGGCACGGTCTCCAGGGCCAGTACGTCGGGCGCGGCGGCGGCCAGCACCTCCAGGCGCGGGCGGTGGAACCGCTCCAGCTCGGCGACGCTCAGCCCGTACCGGCCCCGGTACTCCGAACCGTCCGCGAGCATCGCCCCGTACGGGCCGACCGAAGCGGCCACCCACAGCGGCCGGGTCGCACCCTTCGCGTGCGTGCGACGGGCCGCCTCCCGCGCCAGCTCCACGCTGAGGCCGAGGAGTTCGGCCGCCCGCCCGTGCGGGATGCCGCGCTTCGCGAAGCCCTCGAAGGTGGCCTGGTAGCTGGAGGTGATCGCCACGTCCGCGCCCGCCTCGAAGTACGCGAGGTGCGCCTCGGTGATCGCCTCGGGCCGCTCGGCGAGCAGCCGCGCCGACCACAGCTCGTCGCTGAGGTCGTGCCCGGCCGACTCCAGCTGGTTGGACATGCCGCCGTCCAGGACGACCGTTCCGGAGGCGAGGGCGTCGGCGAGGGAGGGGGAGGAAGCGCTGCGGGGGGTGTCGCTGGTCATGTCACGACGCTAGTCGATGGGGACGGCCGCGACCCGTTATGTCCATCTGATGAGTGGAACAGGCCCTGGCCTGGGGGAATGCGTGAAGTCGATCAACTCGACGCCGAAGGTGGTGAGATCCTCCGCGCCGAAGTGCGGGAGATCCTCGGGGCCCCGGCGGACCGGGCCGTTTTCGAACCCCTCGTCCACAACCTCAAGAACGGCGTCACCGGCGGCGTGTGGCGTGTCACGGTCGGTGATCGTTCCGGCGAGGCGGTCTTCTCCCGCAACCGCGTCCTGGACTCGCTGCGTGCCCTGGCGGACTGCCCCGACCTGCGGAGTCTGAGTCTGATCAGCTGCCCCCTGGCGCAGGACGTACCCGCCGCGGGAATCGAGACGCTCCGCCTGTCCGGCCTGGACTGGAAGGACCTGTCCCGCCTGGCCGGCCACAAGAGCCTCCGCGAACTCGACATCCGGGGCCTGTCCGAGCTGCGGGACCTCGGCGCGTTGACGGGACTGTCCGAACTCACGGAGATCAACCTGGGCCACTGCCGCGACCTGGAGGACTGCCGCCCCCTGCTCGACATGCCGTCCCTGAAGCACGTCACCATGCCCTACCGCATGTGGTACAGCGAGTACCACGGAGATCCCGACCCCGTCATGACGGAACTCGCGCAACGCGGGGTGACCGTCGTCCACCCATGACTCACCGGGAGGCCGCGTGCCGCCGTCCGCCGCGCCGCCGTGACCGCCCCCGCCGGACGATCGGCGCGGCGAGCGCGGCCAGAAGCGGTGCGAGCAGCAGCGGCCACCACGAGTTCGCGTTCTCGCTGTCGCCGACGGCGCTGGAGTTCTTCACGGACGCAAGCCCGGACGTGGAAGGGGACGGGGCCGCCACGGTCCGATGGTTCGACACGGCTTTCAGAGTGACGTCGTTGCCGTCGCCCCCGCGATAGCTGATCCGGTACGTCGTGTCGGCGAGCGCGAGCGTGGCGCCCTCGCGCAGGCCGGAGAAGGCGCCGGTCGTCCTCGCCCGGCCGGTGTGATCGAGCACCCTGATCTCGCGGGCGGGGCCGGTCCCGGCGGCCGACGGATCGAGGTCCCCGGCCAGCCGGACCGCGCCCGTCACCTTCAGGGGCTTGTCGCGCAGGACCAGCGTGCCCTTCGCGCCCTGCGTGTAGTCGCCGGTCACCGTGAGGGCGCCCGCGACCTCGCCGTCGTTGACGACCGCGCCCCGTACCGTGCCCTTGCCGCTGAGGGACGTGGACACCCGAAGTCCCGTCGTACGCACGTCCAGCCGCGCGCCCGCCGAGGTGAGCCGGATCGCCTTGCTGTGCGCGAGCGTGGCGCCGGAGGCGAGGGCGAGCGTGCCCTTGGTGATGGTCGTCGGGCCCGTGTACGACACCTCGCCGCCCGTCAGGGTCGTCGTCGCGGCGCCCGACTGGGTGAGCCCGCCGACGCCGCCAACACGGGACAGCGACACGGGAGTTGCGGCGTTGCGGACGATCAGCGTGCCGTCGTCGACGATCCGTCTGCGCTCGGTGCCGGTCATCAGCGAGCCGTCACCGCCCCGCGCGCCCGAGCCCAGCCGCAGCACGGCGCCCTTCTGGATGGTCGTCGACCCGTCGTAGTACTGCTGTGCCGCGAAGGTCACGTCGTTGCCGGGCGTCCCCTTGATCACGACGTCCCCGGCGCCGGGCGCGGCGAGGGTGTCGTGGTACCGGCCGCCGCCGATGGGCGCACCCAGGGTGACGGGACCGTCGTAGGCGAAGGTCAGCCGGGACCGGACGCCGCTCGCCATGTGCAGGTTGATATAGACGGTGTCCTTCGTCCCCGGCATGAAGATCTTGTGGGTGGTCCCGTCGCCCCACTGGACGTCCGCACCCTCGATGTTGGTGCCGCGCTTGTTCAACTGATGAAAAACAGGGCGCCAGTTGATGCCCGGGTCGCTCAACGACGGGTCGGTGTCGCCGCCCTGGTCGCTGTAGCCGTACTGGCCGGTGAGCACGACCTTGCTGCCGGGCCGCGAGTGGACGTTGACGTCGCTGCCGTACGCGCGCTGGTAGAAGTTCTGGCGCAGGGTGATCGTCTGGTACAGCGGGGTGTCGATGATCCAGGAGCCCTGGTTGAGGATGGCGCGGGCGTTCGGGAGCGCCACCGGGTACTCGGGGCGGCCCACCGCCATGCCGGTGCCGTTGTCGATCACTCCGGAGAAGGGGTGGGTGCCCGCCAGGTCGAGGGTGCCCCACATGTTGCGCGGCTGGGTGACCAGGCCCGAGCCGCTGATGGTGCCGATGTTGAAGGTGCGGGTGAGGGAGAGGCGCAGAGTGCCGTCGACGCGCACGTTGAGCTGGTTCAGCTGGTAGCCGGGCGTGTTGTAGGGGAAGTGGCCGATCAGACCGGTGCCGCCGCCGGTGCCGTACTGGAGGGTGGTGTCCCGCTCGACGGTGATCGCGGGCGGGTCGGGGTTGCTCACGGTGGTGTACGGGTGGTTGCCGCCCTGGGTGGTCACCTTCTGCCGCTGCCGGGCCGCCGGGAGCGTGAAGTCACTGTCCTTGGTGAGGATCAGGGTGCCGCCGCCGCGCACGGTGAGGGTGCCCTGGCCGCGGAACACCCCGTCGTACGTCGTCGTGCCGGACGGCACGGTGACCACCGTGTCGCCGGTGAGCGTGACATCCCGGTCCGCGAGGACGTCGGCGGTGGCGTCACGGCCGCCGGCGGCCGAGGCCGCCGCGCGAACGGAGCCAAAAGAGGGAGACGCGGTGGCCAGGAAGGCGACGGTCGCGAGGGCGCCAACGGCGGCTGCTGTCTTGTGGGTATGGCTGCGCACGTCATCGGAGACGTACGCGGGCCGCGGCGATAACAGAAATCTCGCGTCCATCTTTGTCACGCGCGACCCGTTGACCTTCCCGTAACACACCCTTACCTTTTCGGCGTTCGTAATGACAGATGCCGTACGAAATCTCGAACCCCCTCCGAGAGGCGTCAGATGAGACGTGTGTACGCAATCCTTGTCGCCCTGTGCTGTGCGGTCGCCGCAGCACTGGCGACCGCCGGACCGGCCCAGGCGGCGGCCCAGACCATCACCAACGGCACGCAGTTCAGCGACACTTCGGGCAACGCCGTGCACGCGCACGGCGGCGGGGTGATCAAGGTCGGCAGCTACTACTACTGGTTCGGCGAGGACCGCAACGCCGACAACACCTTCAAGTACGTGGACGCCTACCGCTCCACCGACCTGAAGAACTGGGAGTTGCGGGGCCACGTCCTGACCCAGTCCAGCGCCTCCGAGCTGGGCACCGCCTACATCGAGCGGCCGAAGGTCATCTACAACGCGTCCACCGGCAAGTTCGTGATGTGGATGCACAAGGAGAACGGCGTCGACTACAGCGAGGCGCGCGCCGCCGTCGCCGTCTCGGACACGGTCGACGGGAACTACACCTACCAGGGCAGCTTCCAGCCGCTCGGCCAGTACATGTCCCGTGACATCACGACCTTCGTCGACACTGACGGCACCGGCTACATGGTGTCGGCGGCCCGCGAGAACTACGACCTCCAGATCTACAAGCTCACCGCCGACTACACGGGCATCGACAGCCTGGTCGCCAACCCGTGGGTGGGCGGCCACCGCGAGGCACCGGCGCTGTTCAAGCGGGGCGGCGTCTACTTCATGCTGACCTCGGCAGCCACCGGCTGGAACGCCAACCAGCAGCAGTACGCCACCGCGACCAGCATCGCCGGCCCCTGGACCGCGATGGCCAACGTCGGCGACTCGACGACGTACAACTCGCAGACCGCGTACGTCCTTCCGGTGCAGGGGACTTCGGGTACCTCGTACCTCTACATGGGCGACCGCTGGGGCAACTCCTTCGGCGGCACCGTCAACGACTCGCGCTACGTCTGGCTGCCGTTGACCTTCCCGACCTCCACCTCGATGTCCATGTCCTGGTACCCGGAGGTCTCGGTCGACACCACCGCCGGCACGATCAACGGGACGAGCGCCACATACAACACCCTCGTCGGCCGGTCCAGCGCCAAGTGCGCGGACGTCCCCAGCCAGTCGCTGTGGCAGGGCGTCGCGATCAGCCAGTACACCTGCAACAGCGGCAACAACCAGAAATGGTGGTTCAAGGACCTGGGCACCGGCTACTACGAACTCATGGGCCGGGGCAGCTCCCTGTGCCTCCAGGAGAACTCCGCCACTGTCACCCAGGAGAACTGCACCGGCGCCACCGCCCAGCAGTGGAGCCTGACCACGTCCGGCAGCTATGTGCTCGTCAAGGCCCGGGCGAGCGGCGAGTGCCTGGACGTGTCCGGCGCGTCCACCGCCAACTCCGCCGCGATCATCACGTACACCTGCAACGGAGGTACCAACCAGCAGTGGACGCGTGGAACATGACGTCAGGTCAGTAGGTCAACGGCGTCGACGGAAGTGCCGGCGCTGAGGAAGGACGTCGACCCCGAACCGCTCGCCACGTAGATCTTCAGCGTGTTGTACGCACTCGTGTCCGTCAGCCAGGCGGACGCGGGAACGCTGTAGCTGAACGTGTAGTTGTTGCCCCGGTACGAGCCCACGGTCAGCGACCGGGTGCTCGGCTGGGTGGGCGGCGAGGGGACGGCCGAGGTCCAGGTGTCGTTGACCACGATCTGCGGGCGGCCGTTCGCGTAGGCCGTGGTCACGCCGATGCGCAGGGTGTGCGCGGCGGCGGCCTGGGCGGCGGTCAGCTTGAAGTACACGATGATGCCGCTGTTCACGTCCTTCCACAGATAGCAGGGGAACGCCGAGGTCTCGCTGCCGCTGCCGACGACGACGTTGCCGGTCCAGGACGCGGCCCGTACGTCCGACGGATGCGCGTACGTCATCAGGTCCGCGTTCTTGAGCCCGCCCGGCGTGCCGTCCCAGGTGCCGATCCGCCAGATCGCGCTCGCGTTGGACGGGTCGTTGGAGGAGGGGATCGCGATGCTGTTCAGCGTCGTGGTCCCGCCCGCCGTGACCGTCACCGACGTGGTGTACACGGCGAGTTCGCCCTTGAAGACCGTGAGGGTGTACGACCCCGGCAGCACGCCTGTGATCGAGAAGTAGCCGTCCGAGGCCCGCGCCGAACCCCAGTACTGTGCGGCCGAGTTGGCGAGCCCGACCGTGTACGCGTACGCCGTGTCGCGCCCCGAGATGCCCACGCCCGCGACCCGGCCCCGGCCGCTCGCGGCCGTGTACCCGGAGATGCCGAGCGAGTCTGCCCAGGAGGTGGTGAGATTCCCCGCGTACAGCGAGGAGGAGGGCGCGCCGCCGTCCGTGAAGGCGATGACGTACGGACCCTGGAGGCCGAAGCGCTCCGACTCGGTCTGGTTCTCGCCGTAGTACAGGATCTCGTACAGCCCGCCGCCGTCCGCGCTCTGGTGCCGCAGCAGGGAGCGGTAGAACGGACCGCCGGAGGCCTTTTCGTGGTTGCTGCGCACGATCCACAGGCCGACGCTTCCGGTGGTCCAGCCGATGTGGTTGTAGTCGATGACGCGGAGCTTCGAGTAGTGCTTCGAGCGGGTCTGGCCGTCGGACTTCGCGAAGACGTCCGCGGACTCGATGGTGGTGGGCGCGTACGTGTAGGAGTCCGGCTCGTCGTTGAGGAACAGGCCCGCCTTGACGCGCACGATGTAACGGGTCGCGCTGACCGAGGTGTCGGCCTTGTTGGTCCACAGATAGACGTTGTTCTCGCCGCTGCGGGCCGCGTAGTAGTGCTTGAGCGTGCCGTACGCGACGGAGACGAGGATCGTCGAACCGGACTGCGCGATGGTCACGGTGGAGGTGCCGAGGCCGGACTCGACATGCGAGTTCTTGCCGCCGTAGCCCTGGTACTCGGTGCCGCGGTAGACGAGCGAGGTCAGGTCGCCGTTGGTCTTGCTGACCTTGAAGACGAGGTTCGCGCCGGTGTCGACGACGTAGTTCGAGCCGTCGTCCGTGTAGCCGAAGCTCGCGGCGGCGGCCGTCCGGGTGAGGGCCGTCGCGCTCACGGCCGCCGCGGTCGTGCCGAGGACGAAGGTGCGGCGTCCGAGGGATCTGTCGGTGGATCCGGACATGGGGGTGCCTCCTTCGGAGGTGGGGGTGTGCGGGTGTCCGGAAGACTGACAGTTGAATCGATTTCGCGAAAGGGCTTTCACTGCTTGGGAGTTGGCAATCATGTGAAAACGCGTCGAGTACTAGAAAGCGCTTGCGGAGAGCGGTACGGTCCTGCCGCCAGGTCTTGTCGTCCTGTTGGAGGAGCCGCAATGAGACGTTTCAGTACTGCCCTGCTGGCGGCCCTGACCGCAGCCACCGCGCTGTCGGTCACGCCCGCTCAGGCGCACGCAGGGCCCCGCGCCCTTGGCCTGGAGAACTGCACCGCGACCGCCTGCCACTTCGACGTCGCGCCCGGCACGTACGACGTGCGCGTACGGCTCGGCGGGGAGGCCGCGGCGAGCACGAGCGTCAGCGGTGAGACGCGCCGCGCGCTGCTGCCCGAGACCGCCACGGCGGCCGGGAAGCCCGTGACGCGCAGCTTCACGGTGAACGTCCGCACCCCCGAGGGCGAGCCGACCGGCCCCGACGGCACCCCCGGCCTGGACCTGGTGCTCGGTGGCTCCGCGCCCGCGCTCGCCGACATCAAGGTGACCCCGGCCGTCCCTCACACCCGTCAGATCTTCCTGGTCGGCGACTCCACGGTCTGCGACCAGCCCGGCGACCCCTACTCCGGCTGGGGCCAGCAGCTGCCCCAGTACCTCCGCAAGGGCGTCTCGGTCGCCAACTACGCGGACTCCGGGGAGAGTACGGTCACCTACCTCGAGAACCCCGCGCTCTTCCCGACCGTCCAGCCGCTCATCCGGCGCCACGACCTGGTCCTCATCCAGCTCGCCCACAACGACAAGACGACGGACGAGCCTACGTACCGCGCGAACCTGGAGACCCTCGTCGCCGGGGTCCGCGCGCGGGGCGGCGACCCGGTCCTGGTCACCCCCATCGTCCGCCGCTGGTTCAACGCGGACGGCACCCTGAACAACGACACCGCGCTGCTGGTCAACGGCCTCGGTGTGAACCACCCGGCCGTCATCCGCTCGGTCGCCGCCGCCGAGCACGTGCCCCTCATCGACCTGACGGCCAGGACCAAGGCCCTCGTCGAGTCGCTGGGCGTCGAGGGCTCCAAGGCCATCTACCTCTACAACGAGAAGCGGGACAACACGCACACCTCCGTGCACGGCGCCACGGTCTACGCGGGCCTCGTCCGCGACGAACTCCTCGCCCAGCATCTGGTGCCGGAGCGTCAGGTGAGGGTGGGATGAACTCCTGGGGCGTCCCGTCCGGAACCGGGGCGCCCCAGGTACCACCCGACCGAGCCGCCGAACCACGGAGCGCCACTGATGCCCGACGAGGACCGCACCCTCAGCCCGTACACCGGCTACACCCGCGCCCACTGGGAGGCGGCGGCCGACTCCCTGCTCGCCGCGGTCGCCCCGTACGCGACCGAGAACGGCGCCCTCTACCACCTCCCCGGCGAGCACACGAGCTGGTCGGGCCGGCTCTCCGACGGTCTGGAGGGCTACGCCCGCACCCTGCTCCTGGCCGCCTTCCGCCGCGACGAGAAGGCCCTGGAGCGGTACGCCGACGGACTCGCCGCCGGTACGGCCGGTGTCTGGCCGCGCGTGGCGGACCGCAGCCAGCCCCTCGTCGAGGCCGCGTCGATCGCCCTCGCGCTGCGGCTCACCCGGCCGCTGCTGTGGGACCGCCTGGACGACGGTGTGCGGCAGCGGGCCGCGGCCTGGCTCGGCGACGCGCTCACGGCCGAACCCTGGGCCTGCAACTGGGAGTTGTTCCCGGTGACGGTCGGCGGCTTCCTGGCGGAGATCGGCCACGAGCCCGAGGCGTCGCGGGCCGCGATCGACCGGGGCCTGGAGCGGATCGAGGAGTGGTACGTCGGCGACGGCTGGTACACCGACGGCCCCGGCCGCGCCTTCGACTACTACAACGGGTGGGCGATGCACCTGTACCCGGTGCTGCACGCGTGGATCGCGGACGACACCCGCCTCCTCGACCTGTACGGCGGCCGGCTCTCCCGCCATCTCGCCGACTACGCCCGGCTGTTCGGCGGCGACGGCGCCCCGATGCGCCAGGGCCGCTCCCTCACCTACCGCTTCGCGACGACCGCCCCGCTCTGGCTCGGCGCCCTCACCGGGCGTACGCCGCTGTCGCCGGGCGAGACCCGACGCCTGGCGTCCGGCGCGCTGCGCCACTTCCTCGACCGGGGCGCGGTCGACGACCGCGGTCTGCTCACCCTCGGCTGGCACGGCCCCGACGAGACGGTCCTCCAGGGCTATTCGGGCCCGGCTTCCCCGTACTGGGCGAGCAAGGCCTTCGTCGGCCTGCTCCTCCCACCGGACCACGAGGTGTGGACGGCGCTGGAGGAGCCGGGCCCGACCGACCGCGCCGACGCCGTCACCTCGGTCGGACCGCCCAACTGGCTGCTCCAGAGCACGACTTCGGACGGCCTGGTCCGACTCCACAACCACGGCAGCGAGGACGTCCGCTACGACCCCTACTACACGCGGCTCGCGTACTCGACCGCGACCGCGCCCTCGGCGTCGTACGACAACAGCGTGATCGTCGGCGACGATGCGAGCCGGACGGACATCGAACCACTGGGCGCGGGGGACGGCTGGGTGGCGTCCCGGCACACGGCGGGTGGGGGAGCGCGGGTGGTGAACCTGCTCGTCGCGCGAGGAGCGGTGGAGGTGCGGGCCCACCTGGTGGCGGGAGCGGCCCCGGGAACGCCGGTACGCGTCACGGGATGGCCCGAGGACGACGGCGCGCACGCCGAACTCCTCCCCGTGCACAACCTGCTGGACTCCGCCGGTGTCACGGGACCCGGCGCCACCCTCTTCGTCGCCCTCGCCCGGCTCACCGGCGAGCCGGACCCCCTGCCCCTCACGGAATCGGTGTCCGTGGCCGTGGAGGGGGCGGGGGAGGAGCAGGGGGAGTACGACGTCCGCGTGAGCTGGCCCTCGGGCCCCTCGACGTGCTTCCGGTTCAGGGCTTCAGACGGGCGATCTTCAGCGTCGTCGTGGTCGGTGAAGCCCCGGTGAGGGCGCTCGCGTAGGACGGGGTGACGGGGGCGTACGCCCACGTCAAGGTGCCGTCCTTCAGCGTCGCTATGTCACCGGAGATCCGGGCCTGGACGACCTTGTCCGCCGTCTTGAAGGCGCCGTTCCAGTCGATCAGGCGCAGATGGGTGCCGGTGAAGGTGCCCGTGCAGGTGCCGGCCGAACACTTGGCGTTCTTCAGGGACTCCCAGGAGACGAGGAGCCGGTCCTTGCCGTACGGGGCGATGTGGACGTTGACGTTCTCGGTGCCGGCGGCGCTGGTGAGGTGGACCGGCTTGCCCGCAGGCGTGTTGCGGTTCTTGAGGAAGGCGACGGTCACCTGGTGGGTCGACGTCTTCGGCTTCACCGTCCAGCCGCGCCCGCTCGCGTCGGCCGGGTTCTTGGCCGCGGAGGCGGCGCCCCGGGAGGCGAAGGCGGTGGCGTACCGGCCCGTCGAGGACTTCACCAGGTCGCCGGTGCGGCCCGCGAACGTGCCGCCGCAGTAGCCCGCCCAGCACTGTTCGCGCTGCACGGCGGGCGCGTTGTCGGGAGCGCCGATGCCCGTAGAGACGAAGAGGCCCGAGCGCCAGTCGTCGAAGCACAGGGAGGTGAACGCGCCGGTCGTCTCGGCGTGCAGCGCGATGCCCTCGTTGTGGCTGCACCCCCAGCTCCAGCCGCCCGTCAGCTTCGCGCCCTTGGCGCTGACATAGCTCAGCTTGTCGCCGAAGTGGCCGTCCGCGAAGCCGCCCGCGCCGTGCACGACGAAGTACGTGCCGTACTTGGTGCCGTTCCAGGTGAGCTGGCCGTCCAGCAGCGGTGCCGTGTCGTGCGAGGCGGTCCCCGTGAGCTTCGTACGGAAGGCCTGGGTGCCGTTCTTGTAGCGGATGAGGGCCGCCGCCGTCTCCTTCCACTTGTTGGTGTCAAAGACGCGGGTCAGCAGCGCGAAGCCGTCGTTGTGCGCGACCAGGCCGCCGACCTCCTTGGCGCCCTTGACGACCGTGTCGGCGCCGGAGCGCTTCCCGGCGGCCGTCAGCGGGGTGACGTGGACGCCGTCGGACGCGGGCCAGGCCACGCGGAGGGTGCCGTTCGGGGCGACGGCGGTCGTGGTGCGCGTCCACTCGCGGGTGTTGTTGTACCCCGCGGACAGGTACGGGAACTTGGCGGCCAGGTTCACCGTGGTGTTCGTGACGGCCGCGAGCTGCGGGGCGGCGGCCGTCGTGGTCGTCGTCGGCGTGGCGGTCGCGTACCAGGCACCGGCCAGGACGCCGACGGCCCCGAGTCCGGCCGCCAGCGGCTTACGGGCCACGTGGCGGCGGCGGTGCGATGTGGTGGGTCTTGCGTTGGTCATACCGGGTGGTCGCCGCCGCGCGGCGAAAGGTTGCCGCGTTTCCCGGCGCGCGGTCGGCGGATACGGTTCGGCGGGCGCCGAAGGATCGCGCGTCTAGCGTTCGCGGTATGGACAACTCCTCACCCCGGAACCCGGCCGAAGGCGTCGTCGCCATGGTGGACCACGTCCTCGGTCTGGCGGCGACCTGGACCGCCTGGGACGGCAGGCCCACCCATGTCGACGATCGTGTCTACACCCCGCACAAGGCGATCCGCCGTGTCGCCGACCATCTCCTGGACCACTTGGCCGAGCTGGAGGCCCGGCTCGTGGGGGAGGAGCCACTGCCCGACCACTGGCACGCGTCGGCGAGCACGACGGAGGCGGACCTCGCGTCCTTCACCCGCGAGGACCTGGACGAGGCGCGCAGTCGCCTGACCCGCCTCGCCCGTATCTGGGCGAACCGGCTCGACACGCTGACCGAGGACCAGCTCGACGACTCCCCGGGAGAGGGGTGGAGCTTCCGTCAACTGGCCGAACACCTCGGGGGATCGACGTACTACGCCGATGCTGTCGGCAAGCTGACGTGATCGCCCGCCGCTCCCGCACCGGAAGGCCGACATGACTCCCTTCGCCGCGCTCCACCACTCCGACGCGCCCCTCCTCCTGCCCAACGCCTGGGACCACGCCTCGGCCGCGCTCCTTGCCGCTCAGGGCTTCGCGGCGATCGGCACGACGAGCCTCGGTGCCGCCGCGGCGGCCGGACTGCCGGACGGGGCCGCGGCGACCCGGGACCTGACCGTGCGGCTCGCCCGGCAGCTCGGGGGCGCCCCCTACCTGCTGTCCGTCGATGCCGAGGACGGATACAGCCAAGACCCGTCCGAGGTCGCCGAGTTGGCGCGCGAACTGGCCGCCGCCGGAGCCGTCGGCATCAATCTGGAAGACGGCCTCGGCCCGGCCGGCCTGCACGCGGCGAAGATCGTGGCGGTCAAGGCAGCCGTACCGGACCTCTTCGTCAACGCCCGTACCGACACCCACTGGCTCGGCGACGGCGCGGACGAGCGGGAGACCGTCCGCCGTCTCGACGCCTACCAACAGGCGGGCGCCGACGGCGTGTTCGTCCCCGGACTGACCGACCCGTCCCGCGTCACCGCCCTGCTCAAGACCCTCGACGTACCGCTGAACATCCTCTACTCACCCGCGGGCCCGCCCGTCTCCCACCTCGCCGACCTCGGCGTACGCAGGATCAGCCTGGGTTCGTACCTGTACCGGCGGGCCCTGGGCGCGGCGCTGGACGCGATGGCGGACATCCGGTCCGGCCGCCTGCCGCGGGGCACCGCGCCGACGTACGACGAGGTGCAGGCACTCAGCACGCAGGGTTCCACGGGGAAGGACCACCGCGGCACCTCCTAGGCCTGCTTCACCTTCTTGACCTGCGCGGAGACCAGCGCCTCCGGCACGTCGGCCGAGGAACCGGTGCCGCTCGCGGTGTG
Organism: Streptomyces sp. NPDC058086; assembly: GCF_042885015.1. Taxonomy (NCBI): domain Bacteria; kingdom Bacillati; phylum Actinomycetota; class Actinomycetes; order Kitasatosporales; family Streptomycetaceae; genus Streptomyces; species Streptomyces sp. NPDC058086. Next base: position 34,404 of record NZ_JBHVST010000030.1, read on the forward strand.
GAACAGGACGACCGTGGCGCCGCTGCGCACGACCACGACGGCGGTCTTGGCGGTGGTGCGGGCGGGCCGCCCTCGTAGGCGGTGCACTTCTTGAGGGCGGTGCGGAGGCCGTCGAGGATGCCTTCGGCGCCGGACCGGTCATGGGCCCTGAGCCCGATGATGGTGGCGGAGTCGGCGGCTGGCCCGGAGCCGGCGTAGGCGAGGAGGCCCGTGAACGCCTTGGGGGTCGGGGCGGGGGCGGCGGTGCGCATGTTCTCCAGCGGCCGGCAGACGGCGGGCCGGGCGGTGGCGCCCCCGTCGGGCTTCGCGGGGAACGCGGTGATCCGGCAGCCGTCCACCTCGGTGCCCGACAGTGCGGCGGACTTCAGCCGGGCCGCTCCGAGCGGGTCGGCGGGAGCCTCGGAGGTCGGTGCGGACGCGGACTCCGGGGCGGACGGAGACGTCGATGCGGGCACGGACACCGATGATGACGCGATTTCTCAACAGACCAGCTCCGATGGCGTGTTCGTCCCGGGACGCCGCCCGCGGGCCGCCCGAGTCGTGAGCGCGCGTGGTCGGGCTTACGGTGGATTTGTACGAGGAGGCGTTGTCATGCCCCTCACCCGAGCGGCGAAAGAGGCCGCGGGCTGGTGACGGCCAAGGGCGGGGAGGGTGCCGTCACGTTCCTCGCGTCGCGTCGCACGCGATGTCGGGGAGCTGCCGACCGCCCCTGACGAAAGGGAATCCCGTGCGAACCAAGAGCAATCGAATACGCCGTGTCTGCGTTGCCGCGTGCGCGGCCCCTCTGCTGGTGCTCACCGGAGCGGCCGCCGCAGGCGCCGCGGCGACGGCCACCGTGCCCGCATCCGTGCCGCGCGCCCTGCAGACCTCGCCCGGCGAGGTCCTGCAACTCGTCAACGCCGAACGCGCCAAGGTCAACTGCCCCGCGCTCCACGAGAACGCGCAGCTGACCCACGCCGCCAAGGTCTTCGCGGACGACGCCTCGAAGAACAACATCACCACGCACACAGGCTCCGACGGCTCCACGCCCCAAACGCGCATCAAGGAAGCCGGCTACAACGCGGGGCCGTCAGCGGAGAACATGTCCTGGGGAGACACCAGCGCCAAGCAGGTCGTCGACGGCTGGATGAGCAGCACAAGGGGCCACAAGGGCAACATCCTCAACTGCTCGTTCACGGACACCGGCGTTGCCGTCAGCGGAACGTACACAGTGCAGCTCTTCGCGGCGCCTGGTTGATCCCTCCCTCTGCCGGGCGACTCAGAGCGTCTCGGCCAGCCGGTCCGCGAAGGCGACCGGGTGCTGGAGGACGCCGAGGTGACCCCCGGGGAACTCGACGAAGTCGCTGCCGCTGAGTTCGGCGAGCAACGAGGCCGTGCGGAAGGGGAGTTGGCCCCGGGAGTCGCTTCCGGCACCGAGCGTGAGCCGGGAGGACAGACCCTTCAGAGCGTCCAGATCCAGGGCGTGGGAGGTGAAGGGGCGCAGGACGTGGCCGAGGAAGATGTCCATGGGCGCGTTCTGCGCCTCTCGGGAGTCCGGCATGTTCTGCTCGCTCCGCGCGTTCTCGCCGCCGTCGGCGGCAGTAGACGCGGGGCGTGGACCGGGCTCCCAACTCCGGCCCTCCAGACCGGCGCTGAGCCGAGCCATCGCCGCCGCCACCCCCTCCGTACGGTGGATCTCGTGCACCTCCGTGATCATCGCGTGCTGCCGGGCAGCGTCCGGCAGCACTCCGATGCTCGGCGGCTCGTGCGCGACCACGCGCCGCAGCCGCTCCGGGTACCGGGCCAGCAGGTCGAGGGCGACGATCCCACCGGAGCTGCTCCCGAAGACGCAGGCGGACTCGCCGTCCGGGAGGAGGGAGTCGAGCAGCCGGTGGGCGCGGTCGCTCCACGCCTCCACCCGCTGGTCCCCGACCGGCCCGTCGAGCGGGCCGCGGGACAGCCCGAGCGGGTCGTACGTCACCACGGTGAACCGCTCGGAAAGGCGTGCGACGGCGCCCTCAAGGCCCATGGGGTGACCGGCCCCGCCGGGAATGACCAGCAGCAGGGGCCCGCTGCCCCGCACGTCGTAGTGCCCGTCGTGGTGCCTGTCGTAGTGCCCGTCGTAGTGCCTGTCAAGCATGATCCTCTTCCTTCCGCTCGCTCCGTGGCCAGTGCTCCAGGGCCGTGTGCAGGCCGTCGAGGGCCCGCTCCCACGAGGTCTGTACGTCCCTGGCGGCGTGAAAGCCGCCGATCGCCTCCAAGGCGCAGAAGCCGTGGAAGGTGCTGCGGAGCAGCCGTACGGCGTCGGTGAGGTCGGGCTCGGACAGGCCGTACGCGTGGAGCATGCCGTAGGTGATCTCGGCGGTACGCCGGAACGCGTCGGACGCGGCGCCGACGACGGGGTCGATCGATGTGTGCGTGGCGGCGTAGCGGCCGGGGTGTGCGAGCGCGTACGTCCGGTACGCGCCCGCGAAGGCGACGAGCGCGTCCTTGCCGGCCCGCCCGGCGACCGCGATCGCGATCCCGTCGATCATCTCGCCCGAGGCCAGCAGGGCGACCCGCGTCCGCAGATCGTGCAGGTTCTTGACGTGCGAGTACAGGCTCGCGTCCTTCACCCCGAACCGGCGCGCCAACGCGGACAGGGTGACGTTCTCGAACCCGACCTCGTCGGCGAGATCGGCCGCGGCCTCGACGACACGGTCGGCCGTGAGCCCGGCACGGGCCATGGGGACCACCTCTGGAGTACTGGCTTGTCTGGCTGCCTTGTCCGACTGCCTTGTCTGATTCCCTGCCTAGGACTCCTAGGCAGGAACCTAGTGTACACAGGCACGTGGGGAGTGAGAGGCTGTGGCGAAGTGGGGAGGATGTTGTGATGCTTGAGCAACTGCCCGAAGGGCTCGTCACGCCCGCGCTGGTCGTGGATGCCGACGTACTGGACCGGAACATCGCCCGCATGGCCGAGGCCGCCAGGACCGGCGGCTTCGCTCTCCGGCCGCACGCCAAGAGCCGCAAGTGCGCGGAGATCGCGGGGCGACAGCTCAGGGCGGGTGCGCGCGGGCTGTCGGTGGCGACCCTGAGCGAGGCGGAGGCGTTCGCGGCGGCGGGCGTGGACGACCTGTTCATCGCCTATCCGCTCTGGCCGGACGAGAGCAGGGCGCGGCGCCTGCGCCGACTGGCCGACGTGGTCGCCCTGCGGGTCGGCGTCGACTCGATGGAGGCGGCGCGGCGGCTCGGGGACGCGGTGCGCGGGAGCGACCGCCCGGTGGAGGTGCTGGTCGAGGTGGACTGCGGGACGGCGCGGACCGGGGTGCCGGCCGCGGACGCGGGTCGGGTGGCCCGCGCCGCGTCGGACGCCGGGCTGGGCGTGCTCGGCGCGTTCACCTTCCCCGGACACGGATACGGCCATGACCCCGAGGCCCGGGAGCGGGCGGCCCGCGACGAGGAACGGGCCCTGTCCGAGGCGGCGGAGGTTCTGCGCGAACTGGGCCTGGAACCCCGGGTGTTGAGCGGCGGCTCGACCCCGACGGCGGGCCGCTGGCGCCCCGGCCCGGTCGACGAACTCCGTCCCGGCGTCTACGTCTTCAACGACGCCCAGCAACTGGCCATGGGCTGCTGCGGTGTCGACGACCTGGCCCTCTCGGCCGCCTCGACGGTCATCAGCGTCCCCGCCCCGGACCGCTTCGTGCTGGACGCGGGCAGCAAGGTCCTCGGCGCGGACCGCTCCGCGTGGGTGACCGGCCACGGCTACCTACCGCAGTACCCCGAGGCCACGATCACCGCCCTCTGGGAGCACCACGCGGTGGTCCACCTCCCGGAAGGCGTACCCGCCCCCCGACTCGGCGCGGTACTCGCCGTCGTCCCCAACCACGTCTGCCAGCCCGTGAACCTCGCGGACGAGCTGGTGATCGCCCGCCAGGGCGTGGAACTGGACCGCTGGCGGGTGGCGGCACGCGGAGCCAACACCTGAGGCTCCCGCGCGGTTTACGGCCGTCACTTCTGCGCGACTACGGCCCAATGTGCGCTGAAAGTAGGCGAGTTGTGTCTGGCAGTGACGTGTAGTGTTCAGTGGCGTGCTGGCTGAACAGCGACACCAACTCATTCTGCGGGCCCTGCGTTCCGGCGGCACCGCCACCGTGGCCGACCTCTCCGATCAGCTGAGCGTCAGCGCGGCGACCGTCCGCCGGGATCTTCTCCGGTTGGAGGAGTACGGGCTGCTCACCCGTGTTCATGGGGGCGCGGTTGTCGGGGAGGCCCCATCGCCCTTCGCCGAGGCCCGGGTGCTGGAGAAGGACGCGATAGCAGCCCAGGCCGCCACGATGATCGAGGACGGCCAGTCGATCATCCTCGACTCCGATACCACCGTCCACCGGCTGGCGCGCCGACTGCACGGGCGTCGACTCACCGTGATCACCAACAATCTCGTGGTGTACGAGGAGCTCGCTGAGGACGAGAGCGTTCAACTGATGCTGCTCGGCGGCATGGTCATACGGGAGTCGCGCTCGCTGGACGGCTTCATGGCCGAGGACAACCTACGCCAAGTGCACGCCGACTGGCTCTTCATGGGCGCCTGCGGTGTCCGCCCCGGCGGCCAGGTCATGGACACCACGGTGGCCGAGGTGCCGGCCAGGCGCGCCATGATCGCCGCCGGTGACAAGGTGGTACTCCTCGCCGACGAATCCAAGTTTCCCGGGACCGGAATGGTAAAGATCTGCGGCCCCGAGGATCTGGACATGGTCGTGACCAACGCATCGGCGGACTCTGCGACCTGCACTGCGCTGGAGGAATCGGGCGTGCGGGTGACGCGGGTGGCTCCCGACTTGGCCAACGGCTAGCGCGCGGCGAACTCCACGAACTCGGTCCAAGTGGTGGGGGAGAGGGCGAGTTGAGGGCCGGGGGTGTGCTTGGAGTCGCGGATGTGGATGGTGGTGGGGCAGGTGGCGACTTCGACGCAGTCGCCCTGGCTGCCGCTGCTGTAGGTCGACTTGCGCCAGGAGAGGGCCACTTCGACGCAGTCGTCACCCTCGCTGCCGCTGTACGTGCTCTTGAACCAGGCCAGTTCGATGGTGCTCATAGCGCTCCTCGCATCTCCCGGAGCAGGCTCGCTGTATCTTCGGGGGTGAGAGCCTGTGAGCGCATCTTGGCATACCGCTGCTGGATCAAGCTGATGTCTTTCCGGTCGGAGATGAGAACCCCGGTCTGCTGGCCTTCCGAGTAAGCGAACCACTCGTTCTCCGGCGTCTCCAGCAGCTGTACAGGGCCGTCGAGGCCCGCGTGCGTAGTCTGCTGGCGGGGCATCAGCTGCAACTCGACGTTCCAGTGACGGTTGTTCACCTCCAGCAGGTGGTCAATCAGCTCCCGCGTGACGTCGTCCCCGCCAGTGCGGCGATCCAGCACAGCCTGCTCGATGATGAAGCTGAACGCAGTCGGGGACTCGCTTTGCGCGCTGAGTAACTCCTGACGGGCCAGCCGCGCGGCCACACGTTGCTCGACCTGTTCCTCGGTGGGCAGCGGCGGCACGCTCCAGATCACCGCCCGGGCGTACGCATCGGTCTGCAACAGGCCCGGGACGACGCGGCATTCGTACGTGTGCAGAGTGACCGCTTGCTCCTCCAGGTCCGCCCACTTACGGAACCAGGACGCCAAACCCGGCTGCCGCGTCGCATACTTCGCCGCCGCCCTCAGTACACCGAACGCATCCAACATCTCCTCCGCCCGCTCCACATACGCCCGCGGCGGCAGTCGTCTCCCCTGTTCGATCGACGCCACCGTGGACGGCTGGTACCCCACCAGGGGAGCGAACTCCTCCTGCGTCAGCCCCGCCCGCTTGCGGCAGGCCTTGTGGACCAGGCCGAACGTCTTCAGACTGTCCGACGGTTCGGGCTCGTTCGTGGTGCTGTTGGTCATGCCGGGTATGGTCACGGAAAGTGACTCGTACTGTCCATAGCGTGAACCCCTACAGAACCCGGCGTACGAGTGGCGTCGCTGGTCGACGCCCGTGACACCCGGGACTGTTGGGCCATGCAAGGAGACACCCGGGCCCAAGAACCGGTCACCGTACGTACGTTCACGCAACTCTTCAGCGGCACGCCGCGAGGCGCCCGGCTCGCGCGGCGGCTGGTCGCGAACCGGATGGACGTGTGGGGGTTCGCGTACGACAGTGAGGCCAGCGAAGACGTGAGCCTGGTCGTGGCCGAACTGGCCGCGAACGCCGTACGGCACGGGAACGTGCGCGGGCGCAGCTTCCGCGTACGGCTGGTGCTGCGCGACGGCGTCGTCCGCGTGGAGGTCGCCGACGGGCGGACCGAGCGGCTGCCGGTGCTGCGGGAGCCGGACGGCGAAGGCGGGTGCGGGCTGGTGCTCGTCGCGGCGCTGGCCGAACGGTGGGGTGTGGAGCCCCGGATCGGGATGGCCCACAAGGTGGTGTGGGCCGAGCTACGGGTGGGCCTGGACGGGTAGTTGAGGCGGGAGGGGTGAGTCGACTCACCCCCATCGCCCGCCGATCACGCCCCCGCCGTCCGCCGTTCACGTTCCGCACCGAATCTCCTCGTGGCGCGCTCTCGCACTCGCGGCGCACGACTCAGGAGGCAAGCATGGGGCACGGGCATCACCACCACGGTCACCAGCACAACCACAGCCACGGTCACGGTCACGACCACGAGAGTGAGTCGCTTCCCGCCGCGTTCGACCCCTCCGTGCCCGACGAGGCCCTGACCCCCGAGCAGCAGTCGCGCCGCTCGCTGCTGCGCCGCGCGGGGCTGCTCGGCGCGGGACTGGCCGCCAGTGGCGTCCTCGCGCAGGGGGCGGCGGCACCGGCGTACGCCTCCAGCGCCACGAGCGGTCGCAGACGGAACGGGTTCCTCTGGCTGTCCGGTGACCACCACATCCACACCCAGTACAGCAGCGACGGCAAGTACCGCGTCGGTGACCAGGTCCGGCAGGGCGCCCGGCACGGTCTGGACTGGATGGTCATCACCGACCACGGCAGCGAGACGCACGCCAAGATCGGTGTCGACAAGGTCAACCCGGACATCAAGGAGGCCCGGGAGAAGTACGAGGACACGCTCGTCTTCCAGGGGCTGGAGTGGAACATACCCGGCGCCGAGCACGGCACCGTGTTCGTTCACCCCGGCCGGAACGAGGTCGCGGTCCTCAAGGAGTTCGAGACCTCGTACGACGGAAGCGTGAAGTCGGCCAGTGACTCGACCCCCGCCAACGAGGCGCTCGCCGTCGCGGGCCTCAATTTCCTTTCCGAGCAGGTCCAGCGGCGTCGCGTCAAGGACATCCTGATGCTGGCCAACCACCCCGCGCGCAAGGGCATCGACTCCCCGCACGAGATCCGCGCCTGGCGCGACGCGACCCCCGCGTCCCACCAGATCGCGGTCGGTATGGAGGGCGCCCCGGGCCACCAGGCGGGTGGCATCCAGAAGGCGTACGGCATGGGCAGCGGGCGCGGTCTGTACGACAACAGCCCGAGCGCGAACTCGTTCGCCGGCTACCCGCTGGAGAGCTACCGCACCTGGGGCGGCTTCGACTGGATGACCGCCACGGTCGGCGGCCTGTGGGACAGCCTCCTCGCCGAGGGCAAGCCCTGGTGGATCACCGCCAACTCCGACTCCCACCAGGTGTACACGGACACCGCCGTCCGCGGCGGCCCGGACAGCGACTTCACCGCCAACGGCAGGCACACCGACCCGGTCTACGGCGGCAAGATCGACCTCACCCAGGGTGACTACTGGCCCGGCCAGTACAGCCGTACCCATGTCGGCGCCGACGGCTTCTCGTACGCCGCCGTCATGGACGGCATCCGCGCCGGGCGCGTGTGGGTCGACCACGGGCAGCTCATCAGCGGCCTCGACGCGCGGGTGGCGGGCGGCGGCCGCTGGGCGACCCTCGGCGGCGCGCTGCACGTCAAGAAGGGGCAGAAGGTCACGCTGACGGTCGACATCGCGCTCGCCGACGGCCCCAACTGGGCGGGTTTCGTACCGAAGTTGGCCCGCGTGGACGTCATCCAGGGCGATGTCACGGGCGCCGTCGCGGACCAGGACACCTTCACCGCGCCGACCGCGAAGGTCGTCCAGTCGTACGAGGTGAACAAGTCCACGGGCGTGGTGCGTCTCTCGTACTCCCTCGGCGCGGTCGACCGCCCGGTGTACGTCCGGCTGCGCGGTACCGACGGCAACCGTTCCGCCACCGGTCTGATGGGCGCGGCGGTCGACCCGGCGGGCCCGGCCGTGGACGTCGTCGGCGACGCGGACCCGTGGAAGGACCTGTGGTTCTACTCCAACCCGGTGTGGGTCCTGCCGTCGTGACCGAACGGTACGTCGTCGGGGTGGACACCGGTCTGTCCGGAACCCTGCGGGCGGCCGACCGTCTCCTCCTCGACCTCGCCGCCGAACTCGGCCTGGACGACGGGGTGATGGGCTGCACGCACCATGTGCGGGAGGGGCGGCGGCACACCGCACTGTCCTTCTCCACGCCCTCGGAGCGGGTGGCCCGCGCGGCCTGGCGGGCGCTCGGGGAACGGGAGTTCGGTGCCGCTCTGGGCGCCGAGCGGCACGGTCCGGACGAGCTGGCCGCCGGTGCCGCGCACGCCGCCGCGGAGCACCTCGCGCGCATCGGGGGCCGTGCCGTCCGGTACGCCGGGGCCGATGCCCTGACCGGGACGGTGACCGTCGCCCGGCTGCTGGCTGTCTCCGCGGTCGAGCGGATCGTCGTCCTCGGCGCACCCGACGGTCCCGACCCGGACCAGCGGATCGTCACCCGCGATCACGTACGACCGGAGTGGCGCGCAGGGCGACTGGTCCTGGCCGCGATGCCGGCCGCGGGCGGCACACTGGTCCCGTTCGAGGTCCCGGACCCGACACCGTGCTGCGCGGACCACTGACCCGACGAGGACGATCGAGGGCAGTCGGCTGGAACTGTGGTGACGGTTCCAGCCGACGTTGCTCCCCCTGCCACCACGCTACGGAGTTCGCGGCGTCACGAGTCTCCACATCGCGACCGGACCGTCGCCTGTTCGCGCCAGGAACCGGCAAACTCATGTCGTACGTCACTCGATTCACCGACATGGGAGTTGCTCCATGAACGAGGGCGCCTTACACGTCCATCACGCATCCATCGACGAGTTACAGACCGCCGCCTCCACGATCCTCGCCCCGCTGGCAGTGACGGCGCCGGACGCGGACGCGTTCCGGGCCGACATCGACGCTGCGGTAGTGGGGCGCGCGGCCGTGGCGCGGATCCGGGGCTCCGGGCACCGGGTCGCGCGGACGTCCCGGGCGATCACTTCCACCGATCCCGAGCTGCTGAAGCTCACGCTGCACCGGTCACCGGGGCCCGCCGCAGCGGACCAGGGCGGGCGCCAGTCCTGGGCGCACGGTGGCGACTTCGTGGTCTTCGACATGACCCGGCCGTACCGGCTCGCCGTCGGCGACGGATGCGACGTCATGGCGGTCGGCATCGCGCGCGGCGAACTGGGGCCGCACGCCGACACCGTCGCCCGCCAGGCCGCCCGGCGCCTGCCGGCCGACACCGGAGCGCAGGCGGTGCTCTCCGCGTTCCTGCTCGGCCTCGGCCGCCATCTCGACGAACTCACCGGACCGGCGCAGGCGCATGTGGGCGACGCCCTGGTGTCCCTGCTGCTCGCCGCCTTCACCGAGGACGAGCCCGGCCGGATGGACACGGCCACCGAACTGGTCGACCGCATCCGCGTCTACGCCATCGCCAACATCACCGACCCCTCCCTGTGCGTCGAGTCGGTGGCGGCGGCCCACGCCATCTCACCCCGCCAGTTGCATCGCCTCTTCCGCCGCACCGGCGTCCCCTTCGCCACCTGGCTGCGCGGCGAACGCCTCGAACGCGTCCGCCGTGACCTCCTCGACCCCGCCCACGACAGCCGCACCACGGCGGCCGTGGCCGCACGCTGGGGGATCCACGATCCCCGGCATCTTGCACGCGCACTCAAGTCCCACTACGGGCAGACCGCGCGAGAACTGCGGCTCACGCGTTCGGATTGAGACGGTTCGACAGACCGGCGTACGCGGGCTTGGGCGCGTAGGTCCCGTCGTACGGGAGGGCCGCGCCGTAACCGCTGAAGGCGCCGGGGATCCATGAGTACTTGTCGCTGACGCCCCACACGGGTTCTTGAGCCAGGAAGGCAACTGCGCGTACCAGGCGAGCGTCTGCCCTCGTACGCCCTGGTTGTGAGCGCTCGAGTGGGCGACGAGCCGGTCGGCGGCGGCCCGGTTGAAGCCGCCTCGGGTCGGCTCGACCGCGCCGCCCCGGCAGCCCCTCGTGAGTCCGACTCCTTCAAGAGGCCGCACGCGCAGTCGGCGGGCCGTGTGCGGTGTAGTCGTCGCTCGCCCGTGATCGGTCCGGCCGCAGTGTCCCGCGGTGGCGCAGTCCGTGCCCGGGCATGCAAGTGCGTTGACGTCCGGTGCCGTTGACGTCACTCGTGCCGGGGTCACAGTCTCCCGGCCCCCGGTGTGAGGGTGCCGCAACTGAATTTCCCACGCGGCCTAACAGGTCGGAAACCGGCCGCTATGGCGGTCGGACTAGCTTCGTGACTATGAGGGTGTGGACGCCAGTACGGCTGGCGCTAGGCAGGTTCGGCGCAATCGGCAAGAGCGGTTTAGGCAAGGGCGGTTCGGGGCGCCGCCGCAGCGGCCGAACGCCTCCCGGCCGTCGGCCGATGCCTGGCTGGCGCAGCATCAGGGGCCGTGTGGCGGTGGTCATCACGGTCCCGATCTGCCTGCTGCTGGCGGTGGCCGGTCTAGCCGTGCACGGCCGTGCCGTGGACTTCGGCGACGCCCGGACGACCCGTTCCGAGGTTGGCCTCAGCCTGCGAATCCAGGCCCTGGTACACCAGCTGCAACGCGAACGCGGCCTGACAAACGGTCTGCTGGGAGGTGAGAAGGAGTTCCGCCCACCGCTCGCCGCTACTCGCAAGCGCGTTGACACGGCGCTGCGCGGAATGCGCCGCGAAAGCGCCGTCGAGGATGTCATCCAGCGGCACTTGCGGCGCCTTGCCGACATCCGGGCCGCTACCGACAGGGGCAGCGCCGACGCGGGCGCCGCAGACCGGGCCGCGACCCTGAACTTCTACACCACCGCCGTCGAAGCCCTCAACACCGTCGACCCGGTAGCGGAAACCGCGACTGGCGCCGACCGTGAACTGCGCAACGGGATGGCGGCGTTACGGGAACTGGCCGCGGCCAAGGAGTCAGTAGCTCTCGAACGCGGCCTCCTCAACGGCGTGTTCGCCGACGGCGGCTTTCACGGCCGCGAATACCTCACGTTCACCGAGGTACGTGCCACGCGCGTCGCCGCCCTCGCCCGATTCCGACAGATCGCCACCGCACCCCAGCGCGCGGCCTTGAAGAACGCCTTCGGCACCAAGGACGCCGAACGCGCCACCGCCTATGAGAACCGGGCGGAAGGCGCCGCCGACGGCTCCGCGCTGCACGCCGACGCCAGCGCCTGGTGGGATGCGATGACCGTACTCGTCGACGATCTGTACGCCGTCCAGCAGTCGGTCGGTGACGATGCGAGGGACCGGGCCGACCGGCTCAGCCACGACGCCGAGATCGGCCTCGCCGCCTGTCTCGTCGCGGGAGCACTCATGGCCGCCCTCGTCGCGGGCCTCGCCGCTTTTGCCTCCCGTTCCGTCACGCGCCCGCTGGGCGCGCTCGCCGAGGCCGCCCACGACGTGGCGCGGCACCGGCTGCCCGCGACCGTCGCCCGTATCCAGCAGTCCCCGCAGGACCATGCTGAGCTCCTGCCGCCGGCGGACGCGCCGGACAACCCCGATTCACGGCTGCTGGGCGGCGCGGCGGAGATCGCCGAGGTCGCAGCGTCCTTGCACCAGGTGGAACACACCGCCCTCCACCTGGCTGCCCAGCAGGCCGGCCTGCGCCGTAACACCACCGAATCGCTGGCCAATCTCGGCCGCCGCAACCAGAACCTCGTGCGTCGTCAGCTCAGCCTCATCACCCGCCTGGAACGGCAGGAACTCGACCCGGACGCCCTCGCCGAGCTCTTCGAGCTCGACCACCTCGCCACCCGTATGCGGCGCAACGCCGAAAGCCTTCTGGTCCTGGTCGGGCAGAATTCGCCGCAGCCCACGGCAGCACCCGCCGACGGCCTGGAAGTCGTCCAGTCCGCCGTCGCCGAGGTGGAGCACTACCGGCGGGTCCTGATCGCCACAGTGGAGCCGGTGCGGGTACGCGGGCACGCCGTCGCCGATGTGGCCCACCTCCTTGCCGAACTCATCGAGAACGGGCTGACTTTCTCGCCACCGACCGAACCGGTCGAGGTGCACGGCTGGCACGACACCGAGGACGACACGTACTGCTTCGCCGTCATCGACCACGGCATCGGCATGTCCGAAGCCGACAAGGAACGTGCGGGCGCCCGCCTCTCCGACGCCGGCGAGGAAGCTTTCCTCGCCGCGCCCACTCGGTTCCTCGGCCACCTCGTCGTCGGCCGCCTCGCCCACCGCCTCGGTGAGGGTGCCCAGGTCCACCTCTTCGACACCACCGGCGGCGGCCTGTCCGCACTCCTTGCCCTCCCCGGGCGCCTGCTCGCCCCCGTGGAGGCCCCCTCCGCCTCACCCCCGCCCGCCAGACCCGCTGTCTCCTCCCTGCTCAACGGCTTCCGAGCAGGTGTCGCCCGTGCCGAGGCCCGAAGCACACAAGGAGCGTCATCGTGACCACTGCCATCCAGAATTTCGGCTGGCTCATCTCGGAGTTCGTACGCACCGCCGACGGCGTCACCGATGCCGTCGCCGTCTCCTCCGACGGCCTGCTCATGGCCGCCTCGGACAGCCTCGGCCGAGATCGCGCCGACCACCTCGCCGCCGTCGTCTCGGGCATCACCAGCCTCGCCCAGAACGCGGCCACGGCACACGGCTTCCGCGGCATGAAGCTCGTCATGATCGAAATGCTCGGGGGCTTCCTCATGGTGGGTCGCATCCGCGATGGCAGCTGCCTCGGCGTCCTCGCCGCCGAGGGGTGCGACGTCGGCCTGGTCGGCTATGAGATGGCCATCCTCGCCGACCGCGCCGGAGAACTGCTCACCCCGCAGTTGGTACGCGAACTCCACTCCGCTCCACTGGCCGCGGGATAGGTGCGGCGCGCCCGTGACGGGAGTGTCGGAGCTTGCCCGGGGGAACGGTGACGTACGCGGCTAAAGATCAAACTGAGCCGGTGGGGAGGGGCTGTTCGGTCCAGATGGACTTGCCTGTGCGGGTGTGGCGGGTGCCCCAGCGCTGGCAGAGTGCGGAGATGAGCTGGAGGCCGCGGCCGCCCTCGTCGGTGGCGGAGGTGTGGCGGATGTGCGGTGTGGTCAGGCTGGCGTCGGAGACCTCGCAGATCAGTGCGCGGCTGCGGAGCATGCGCAGCCGGATGGGGCCGCAGGCGTGCCGGATGACGTTCCCGACCAGCTCGCTGACCAGGAGTTCGGTGGTCATGATCAGGTCCTCATCGGCCAGGTCCCAGTCGGTGAGCTGGGCGCGGACCAGCTCCCGGGCCTGGCCCGCCGCCACCGGGTCCTCCGGCAACGACCACTCGGCGACGTTCTCCGCGGCCAGCGGGTGGGTGCGGGCCAGCAGCAGGGCGGCGTCGTCTATCAGCGCGCTGTGGGCGGGAAGGAGTGCGGAGGTGATGGTGGCGCAGAGGGCGTCCAGGTCGGACGCGTCCGCCGGTGAGGTCGGCATGGCGTTCACGGACTGAGAGAGGAGCTCGGCGAGGCGGCTCATGCCGGTGGTGACATCCCTGACCTTGCTCTCGACCAGGCCGTCGCTGTAGAGGGCGAGCAGGCTGTCGGCGGGCAGGAGGGTCTCGAGGGTTTCGAAGGGCGGAGCGGCCACCCCCAGTGGCGGGTCCGGGGTCATGGACAGGAAGGTGACGGTGCCGTCGGGGTGGGCCACCGCCGGGGGCGGCTGACCGGCGCTGGCGTACGACAGACGCCGGGTCACCGGGTCGTAGATGCCGTACAGGCAGGTTACGAAGGCATCGGTGCCCAGCTCGCCGACGATGTCGTTGAGGTGGCCGAGGATTTCGTCGGGCGGCAGCTCCAGCTCGGAGAGGGTACGGACGGCCGTGCGGAGCCTGCCCATGGTGGCGGCCTCGGCCATGCCGTGGCCCATGACGTCTCCGATCACAAGCGCCACCCGGGCCGCGGAGAGCGGGATCACGTCGTACCAGTCGCCGCCGACGTCGGCTCCCTGCTTGGCCGACTGGTAGCGCGCCGCCGCCGTCACCTCGGGCAGCTTGGGCAATGCCTGCGGCAGCAGGCCGCGCTGGAGCGTACGGGCCCGGGTCGTCGCCTCGTCGTAGAGCCCGGCCCGCTCCAGGGCCTGTGCGATCAGTCCGCTGAGAGCGGTCAGCAGCGTTCGTTCGTCATCGTCCAGCTCCCGCGGTCGGCCGAAGGAGATCACCGCCGCGCCGATGTCGCGCCCTGATGCAGTCAGCGGCAGAACGGCCCACGCCTGCTTGCCGCTCTCCCGGACCAGGATCTCGGTCTCCGGGTACCGCTTCAGGAACTCCTCCGGGGAGGAGATGAAGAGGGTGGAGCGGGTGCGCAGGGCGTCCCCCACCGGGTTGGCGGCGTCCCTCACTGTCCAGTGCCCGTCCAGCAGTCGGGTGAAGCGCTCCGAATACCCACGGGAGCCGACCACGGTCAGCCGGTCGCCGAACACGTCGAGCATGACGAGTCCGGTGGCCCCGAGGGGTGTCATCACGCCTTCGGCCACCGCCGCCATCACGTCCTGGGCCGTGACAGCCTCGGCCAGCTCCCGCGTAATCCGCTGCACCAGGGCGGCCCGCTTCCCGGCCGCCCGCTCCGCGGCCGCCCGCTCGACCTCCCGCAGATGCCGCTCGGTGGTGTCGGTGATGTAGAGCGTGAGGCCTTCCGGCATCGGCACCAGCCGCAGGTGGTACCAGGACGTCCCGTCCGGCCCCGGTACGTCGAAACCGGCCGGCCGCCCCTCGGCCGCCGTGGCCCGGCACCGTTGCTCCAGCCCCGGCACGGCACGTACCGCGGGAATGTCCCAGAGCAGGGCTCCGGCCACATCTCCCGCGGCACCGAAGAGCCGCTCGGCGGCCTGATTGAGAAATCCGATGCGCCAGTCCGTGTCCAGGGAGACGAAGCCGTCGCTCATGTGTCGCAGCGCCCGCCCCACCGACTCGGCGGCGGCGTGCGTTTCGCTGCTGTCCCGGAGGGTGCCGATCACCTTAACCGGCGTCCCCTCTTCGTCCGTGATCGTCCGGGCACGGGCCTCGATCCAGAGGTATGTGCCGTCCTGGCGCCGGATCCGGTACTCGTTCTGGAAGCCGCCGCGCATCTGGATGCCGGTGTCGAAGCCGGCTACCGCCCCTGGCAGGTCGTCCGGGTGGATCAGCTCTGCCCACGCCTCGATGCCGCCGCTCATCACCTCCGGATCGATGCCGGCCAGCACCTCCTCGACAGACCGGTCGGAGGTCAGCTCGCCGGTGCGCAGGTCCCAGGTGTACGTGATGGAGGGCACCCCTTCCACGTCCCACGGGGGGACGGCCTCCCGCGGTCCTGGCCCGTTCTCCAGGGCGCGCAGCAGGGTGGGGGACGGATTGAGGATCCCGGACGACTTGAGCCTCCCGGACATCCAGGCCGCCACCTCGTTCAGAAACGCGCGCTCCGCCGCGTCAGGCTCGGCGCCCGGGGCGAAGAGGACGGAGAGCGCGCCGCGTCGCCGGCCACCGCCGGGAATGGGGACGGCCAGGTGACCGATGCCGGCGGGGAGTCGGGAAGGCCACAGGGCGGCGGGGTCCCGGCCTGGCACTGGGTCAGGCGGGGCCAGGTCGGGCTGCCAGGTGATGGTGTCGTTGCGGGCGGCGCTGCTGGGCGGCGCCGTGCCCCGTACCGGGATGATCAGCCAGGGCCGGGCCATCGACTCCGGCAGGCCACTGTTGGCGACCAGGTAGAGGATGCCGCTCATGCCGCCGCCCGGGAGATGCACCATGCCGCCCAGGCCCTGCACCTCGGCCACCGCCTGCTGGAGCGCGGTCAGCAGCACTTCGACATCGCGCCGGTCCTCGTCCACGGAGTCGAGCAGCCGCATCCGTATGCGGTGTCGCTCCAAGGGCCGTACGGTCTCGGTCAGCAGGCCCTGCGGCTGGTACAGCGGATGGGGGACGTGGGGTATGAACGGGCCGGTGTTGTCCGCTTCGCCGCCTCTGGTACTCACCACTGCCGACTGTCGCCTCCGCTCACCGCTCGGGTACCCGCTGGGCCGCATGTGATCGGATGTGGACCTACGGCGACCTACACGCATTCATTTCATACTAATCGGAATAACTTAGGCGATTTCATCGCCATGGGGAACCTCTCGCATCCGATCAACTGTATGTGGCGTTAGCTCACCCTTAGTCACCACTGAGGCCTTGTCCGCTGGCTTGGCGCGTCGGCGCTACCGGCAGTTCGTCAGACCCGGCAGCAGAGATCAAGGCCGTGTCCCGTAGTGGCCGCGTCGATCAGGGCCTGGAGCGGCACGCATCCAGCGCTTCCAGGTCGGCGACGCCGACTACGCGCGGGCGGTCCGGCTCTTCGTCGCCGAGGAACAAAACCACGCCCGTCTACCTGCTCGGCTGGTCCCGTCCGAGGTCCCGGACCCGACACCGTGCTGCGCGGACCACCGACCGACGACCGCCCGGTCATCCCCGTGAGGAGGGGTAACTCCCGTACGGCTGAAGCAAGATACCGACATGCGGATACGGGAGTCACGACACGACAGTGCGGCGGCCCGGAAGGCGCCGCTGCGACGGGACCGGGACTTCGGTGTCTTCTGGGTCGCGCAGACCCTTTCGGTCCTCGGGGACTCCTTCGCCCTGATCGCCCTGCCGCTGCTCGTGCTGCACGCGACGGGATCCGTCGCGCAGATGGGTCTGTTGACGGCCGTCGGCGGGGCGGCGTCGGTCGTGGCCGGGGTCTTCGCCGGGGTCGTCGTCGACCGGGTGGACCGCAGGAAGCTGCTCGTGGCCTGCGACCTGGTGCGTATGGCGCTGTACGCGGTCATCCCGCTGGTCTGGGTCTTCGGACCGCGGATCTGGCTGCTCTACGTGGTCCTGCCGCTGTGCGAGGCCGTCGGCATGCTGTTCTCCGTCGCCTACGTCACCGTCGTCCGCAACCTCGTCGGCGTCGAGCGGATCACGGAGGCCAACGGCAGGCTGAACGCGACCGCGGCGGCGGCCGGGGTGGCGGGTCCGGTGTGCGCGGGGCTGGTGGCGGCGTGGTTCGGCCCGGCCGCCGCGGTCGGCGTGGACGCGGCGAGCTTCGGCGTGTCGGCCGTCTGCGTCGGCTTCGTACGGTTCAAGGGCAGTACACGCCCCGCACCGGTAGCCGCGGCCGGAGCGGGAGCGGTCCGGCGGCTGCGGACGGATCTGCTCGCCGGGGTGTCCTTCCTGGTCCGGCACCCGGTGCTGCGCGTGCTGACCGTCCTGCTGTCCTTCTTCAGCTTCCTGACCCTCGGCCTGAACGACCTGCTGATCTACCACCTCAAGCACGATCTCGGCCGCGACGACGCCGCGGTCGGCACCGTGTTCGCGGCCGGTGCGCTCGGCACGATCGCCGGTGCGCTCCTGGTGGCCCGGGTGCGCAGACGCCTCGGCTTCGGCCCGACCTGGATCGGGTCGGTGGCGGTGTGCGGATGCGCGCTGGCGGGCGTGGGCTGGGCCCGCAGCGTGCCGGCCGTCGCCGCTCTGACCGCGGTCTTCCTGGGCTTCGGGAGCGTGGCGGGCACGTGCTCCATGTCGCTGCGGCAGGAGGTGACTCCGGAGCATCTGCTCGGGCGGGTCACCTCGGCGTTCTGGACCCTGCACTACTCGGCGGCCCCGGCCGGCGCGGCCGTCCTCACCTGGGCCGCCGGGCGCCACGGCACGGCGGTGGTGGGCGTGGTCGCGGGCGCCTGCTGCGTGCTCGTCGCCGTACTGGCCCTGCTCACCCCGGTGCGCCGGCCCCGTCCGGAGCGCCCGGCGGGCGCTGCCTGACCAGCACGCCCGGCGGTCGCAGGCTATCGGGGTGAACGTGGAGGGACTGCTCGCCGGCCGTCCGGTACAGCCGACGTACGCCCGGAAGCTGGGCGCATGTCCATGCCTTCTTCCCGACCCCCGCACGCGCACCGGAGCCGCTCGCTCGTGGAGCGGGCCGGTCTCTCTCTCGTCGCGGCGCCGGTGCTCGTCGTCGCCCTGCCCGGCGGCGCGTTCGCCGCGCCCGGCGACCTCGACCCCTCCTTCGGCAGCGGCGGCAAGGTCGTCGTCGACCGTGGTTCCTCCAAGGGCGGCGGGGACCTCGTCCTCCAGCCCGACGGCAAGATCGTGACCGTCGGCTCCAACACGCAGGCCACGGCCACATCGTCCGACTTCTCCGTCATGCGGCACAACACCGACGGCAGCCGCCGAGGGGCCGTGCTTCAGCCCGGCGGGAAGATCGTCGTGGTCGGCACCAGCGAGGTCCCGGACGGCGGCTGCTGCTGGTTCACCGTCGCCCGCTACCACGCGAACGGTCGCCGCGGGTGTCAGGAGCGCCGACTTCGTGGTGGCCCGGTACAACATCAACGGCAGCCTGGACACCGGCTTCGGCACGGGCGGTCGTACGGTCACCGACTTCGGCGGCTACGACGAGGCGAGCTCCGTCGCCGTACAGCCCGACGGCAGGATCGTCGCGTTCGGCGGCGACAGCGAGGACCGCGAAATGGCCCGCTACCTCGGCGGAACCGGTACCCCGCCGCCGCCCCCGGGCGTGGACCTGTCGGTCACCAAGTCCGGTACGACCACGGTCGGCATCGGCGACCGCGCCACGTACACCGTGACCGTCACCAACGACAGCACCACGACCTCCGCCACCGGCGCCGCCTGCGGCCTGGGCACCCTCGCCCCCGGCGCCCGCACCACGGTGACCGTCGTCGCCGAACCCCGCGCCACCGGCACCCTCTCCGACAGGGCCACGGTCACCGCCACCCGGACCGACCCGGCCCCCGGCGACAACAACGCCACCGCGACCACCACCGTCAACAACTCCCGCGGCTGCACCATCATCGGCACCAGTGGCAACGACACCCTCAACGGCACCTTCGGCAACGATGTGATCTGTGCCCTCGTCACGGCAGGCCTCTCCGCCGCACCGGTCGTCAGCCGTTGACCCCGGAGTAGTGGCCGAGGCTCCAGCGCCACAGCAGCCGCGCGCCCAGATAGGCGAGCAGTCCCACCAGCGGTGAGGCCGCCGCCAGCCAGTACGGCACCCCCGAGTCGCCGCCGTGGCCGGTCAGCACGGCGGCCGGGAAGTAGGCGACGAAGGCCAGCGGCAGCCCGAAGGTGAGGAAACCGCCGACCGCGCGTGGCAGCACATTGAGCGGATAGCTGCCGAACGTGCCGAGCAGTTCCTCCAGCCAGCGCCCCCAGTAGTCGGCGGCCGGGAAGCGCAGCGAGGCGCAGGCCACCGCCGTGAACAGGGCCGCCTCCAGGAGCATCCCGCCCAGGACACAGACCACGAGGTACGAGATCCGGGCCGCGTTCCAGTCCAGCTGGCTGCGGGTCAGCGCGCCCACCATCAGACCGGTCGCCACCGTCAGGTCGCCGATCGCGTTCGTGGGGAAGACGGAGAGCTGGAGTTGCCGGTGCACCGGCATCGGGCGGACCAGGTACGTGTCGATCACGCCCTCCTGGATGTGCCGGGCCAGTCCGTGCACCCGGCCCAGGAAGAGCACGAACAGACCGTGCGCCAGCATCCGTGTCGCCGCGATCAGCAGCACGTCCTGGCTCGCCCAGCCGCCCATCCCGGTGAACCGGGTGAGCAGCACCGTCGCGAACACGATCACCGACACCTGCCAGATCGCGCCGATCGCGATCATCAGCAGGAACTCGGAGCGGTACTCCAGCTGCGCGCGGAAGTTGAGACGCGTGATCCGCCACACGATCCGCAGGGATTTCAGTGATGTGCTGAGCTTGTCCGTCGTGCTCAGCCTGTCCGTCGTGTTCAGTCCGTCCGTCATGCTCAGCCTCCCTGCGAGATCACGCGCCGGGCGGCCCGGCGCCACAGCAGCCGGGTGAACAGGGCGAGAGCCACCACCCACGCGGCCTGCAGGGCGAGTTGGGGACCCGCCTGCGACACCGGGATCCGGCCCACGTACAGCGACAGCGGCGCACTCAGCGTCGCCTGGAAGGGCAGGAAGCGGCTGAGCGTGATGAACCAGTCGGGGAAGAACCACAGCGGCGCGTACACCCCGGACAGCAGGTTCTGCGCGAAGACCAGGATCAGGATCGCGGCACCGTTGCGGAGCGTCCAGAAGCACAGCTGGTCGATGACCAGCATCACGTAGTACAGGACCCACTGGCCGAGCAGCACACTCAGTCCGAACACCGCCGCCACGGCCGCCGAGCCGGGCGGCCGCACGACCCCGGCGGCCAGACACACCGCGTATCCGGTCGATGCCCAGACGAATCCGTAGAGTTGCTCGCCGAGCGCCCGCAGCGCGTAGTAGCGCTGTGGGGGCAGCGGGCGCAGATACCAGTACACGATGGTGCCGAAGTGCATGTGCTGCTGGACGGTGTCCCGCCCCGAGTACTGGTCCAACGCCCGGATCCGGGTGGCCAGTACGGCGAGCACGGCGTAGGTGACGGCCTGGTCGCGGGTGAGGCCCGCGGTGGTGCCGGTCGTCGCGTACAGGCCGCGCCACAGCGAGGCCACCAGCACCACCTGCACGACGAGGCGCAGCAGCGCGGCGGTCATCCGGGGCGGGGTGTGCAGCTCGCCGAGCGGGGTGACCCGGGCGGCCCGCCAGCCGCCGGGGACGGTCGCGCTCACGCGGCCTCCGCCTGGACGTACGCCGCCCGCATCACGTCCTCCAGATCCGCCTCGTCGATCGCGAGGTCGGTCACCTCGTACCGCTCGACGACCTGCTTGAGCGCTTGGTGGACCGTCGGGGCGCCCGGCCCGTCCGGCCCGAACACCACCTGGGGGCCCTCGCGGCGCAGCAGTGCGATGCCCGGCGGCGGAGCGATCGCCGCCTGTGGATCGGCGAGGGTGGCCCGCACCTGCCAGGTCGAGCCGAACCTGCGCCTGATCTCGTCCAGGGTGCCGTCGAGGACGAGCCGCCCGTGGTTGATGAGGACGACCCGCTCGGCGAGCCGCTCGACCTCCGTCATGTCGTGCGTGGTGAGCAGCACGGTCCGGCCGCGCTCCTCCACCTGGTGCTTGAGGAAGCCGCGCACCTGTTCCTTGACGACCACGTCCATCCCGATGGTGGGCTCGTCGAGGAACACCACGGGCGGGTCGTGCAGCAGCGCGGCGGCGAGGTCGCAGCGCACCCGCTGGCCGAGGGAGAGATGGCGTACGCGGGTGTCCCAGAAGGAGGAGAGGGCGAGCAGTTCGTCGAACTCGCCGAGCCGGACGCGGTGTTCTCGCTCCGGCACCCCGTAGATGTCCCGCAGGATCGCGAAGGACTCGCGCACCGGCAGGTCCCACCACAGCTGGGTGCGCTGTCCGAAGACCGCCCCGATGTTGCGCGCGTTGCGCTCGCGCTCCCGGTACGGGACGACGCCCGCGACGCGCGCCTCGCCGGAGGTCGGGGTGAGGATGCCGGTGAGCATCTTGATGGTGGTGGACTTGCCGGCACCGTTCGGGCCGAGCAGCGCGAGCAGTTCGCCGGGCGCCACCTCGAAGGTGACGTCGCAGACGGCCTCCTTCGCGACCCGCTCGGGCTTGACGAGGGACTTGAGCGCGCCCGCGAAGCCCGGGCGGCGCACGGTGGTGTGAAAGGTCCGGGAGAGCCCCCGGACCTGGATGCTGCCGCTCATACGGACGCCTTCCGGGTCAGTGCGATCAGCCACACGGTGGCCACGAGCGAGGCCGCGGACAAGGTGGTCAGCAGCCAGGGGACGGCGTGGATGCCCGACGCCTCGATGCCCACGCCGAGCAGCGGGGGAGCCGCCACCCCACCGATCATCGAGGCCGCGATCACCCAGGCCCCGGCCCGCTTCGCCCCGGGGAGGGCCCGGTTGAGCCACGGCAGGCCGGTCGGGAAGACGGGCGCGATGAACAGACCCACACCGGCGTACGCCACCGGGGCCGCGCCCGGTATCAGCGCCAGCAGCAGGCAGGCGGTCATCCCGGCCGCGCAGACGGCGAGGATGCGCTCGGGTGCGTACCGCAGGGTGAGGGGGACGACGAGGAAGCGGCCCGCGGTCATCATCAGCCAGTAGAGGGAGGTGGCGGAGGCGGCGACCGTCGCGCTGTAGCCGACGGTCTCCAGGTGGGTGGGTTCCCAGCCGCCGACGCCCGCCTCGACGCCGACGTTCAGGATGTAGAGGAGCAGGAAGCCCACCAGGACGCGGGAGAGCAGGCCACCGGAAGCGGCGGGCCGCTCGGCCGGGGAGACGGGCGGTGCCTCGCTGCGTACCCCGCCCGTGCACAGGATCAGCGCCCCGGCGAGCACCGCGCACACCCCGAAGGCGTACGGGTAGTCGCCGGGGCCCAGCCACGCGACCAGCGCCGGGCCGAGGACCGCGCCGATGCCGAAGTGCGCGTTGAGGACGTTCAGCATGGCCGTCGACCGGTCGCCGAAGCCGACCGCGAACAGCTGGTTGAGTCCGTAGTCGATACCGCCGAAGCCGAGGCCGCCGAGGAACGCGGCGGCGAGCGCGAGCGGCCAGTTCGGAGCGAGCGCGAAGCCCGCGCCGCCCGCCGCCATCAGCGCGTAACTTGCCGACAGAAGCGCCCTGTTGGAGATCCGGGAGTGGATCGCGTTGAAGGCGAGGACGCCCGCGACACCACCGGTGAAGTGCAGGCTCAGACCGAGGCCCGCCGCAGAGGGGGAGAGGCCGTACTCCGCGCGCAGGCCCGGGACCGCCGGGCCGTAGAGCGCTTGCAGCATGCCGATGAGGACGAATCCGATACACGACGCGACCGCGGCCGGTCGGCTGAAGAGCCGACCGGCCGCGGTCCTCGTGAGGGTGTCAGCCATGGATCTCCGAGAAGAGGAACGTGAATTCGGCGGGCGCGGGACGCAGTTGGTACTGCTCAAGCGCGCCCGGACCGCACGACTGCGAGCCGATGCCCTGCTGCCCGTGGTCGAGATTGACCCAGACCGTTTCACCGGCCTTCAGGTCGGTCGGATGCTCGGCTGCGTCGAGCTGCTCCGACGTCCAGCGGCGCGCGGTGAACCAGAACTCCGGCTCGCCCTCGACCCGCAGCCCGCCGATCTCCACCCAGCGGACGTCGGCCCGGGCGCCGTTCTCCTGCGGACGGACGTACGGCGTCTGGAGTCCGTCGATGGTCGACTCCCAACGCCCCACCATGGAGGCTGACTTGGTGTCCGGATAGGCCTCGCCGGGGCCGCCGCCGAACCACCTCGCCCCGTCCACCGAGCCCGCGAGCCCCAGCCTGATCCCGAGCCGGGGCAGCGGCAGCGTCCAGTCGCCCTCGGGCGTCACGGACACGGTCAGCCGCAGCCGCGTCCCGTCGGACGTCCACCGGTAGACCGTACGCAGGGCCACCTCGCGGGCGGCGGGCGCCACCCGGGTCCGTACGGTCAAGGCGTCGTCGCCCAACTCCACCGACTCCAGCCGGTGCTGCATCCGGTGCAGGCCCAGCTCGCGCCAGAGCGGGCCGTAGCGCAGATCCGGCTGCCAGGCCGCCCCGTTGTCGTTGTCGGTCGGCGCACGCCACACGTCCAGACGCAGCCCCCTGACATCGAGCCCGCCGATCGACCGCAGCGCACCCGTACGGGCGTCGAAGGCCGCCGGGCCCAGGGTGATCTGGCCCTCGCCGAGGACCGGACCGTCGCTCTGCGCCACGGCGGTCAAGGGCCGTGCCGAGAGCGGGAACTGTGCCCAGGCCACCAGGTGGTCCTTCGGCCCCCACGCGGTGTCGGCGGCGAGCGTCGCCCGTACCGTCCACTGGGTCTCCCCGCCCCGTGGGTCGGCCGGCGGGTCCGGCAGTTTCACGTCGGCCGACGCGCCCGGGGCGAGCTCCGGCACCGACAGGACGCCGGCCTCGACGGTCTCCCCGTCGACCTGGTAGGACCACTGGAAGGCCAGCGCGGACAGATCCGCGAAGTCGTAGCCGTTGGTGACGCGCACGGTCCCGTCCTCGCCGTCGCCGACGATCCGGACCGGCTCGATCACCTTCTTGTACTCGACGAGGCCCGGGGACGGGGTCCGGTCAGGGAAGAGCAGGCCGTCGCAGACGAAGTTCCCGTCGTGCAGCTCCTCGCCGAAGTCGCCGCCGTACGCGAACCCGTACCGCTCGTCCTTGATGCCGTGGTCGATCCACTCCCAGATGAAGCCGCCCTGGATGCGGTCGTACGACTCGAACAGGTGCTGGTAGTCGGCGATCCCGCCGGGCCCGTTGCCCATGGCGTGCCCGTACTCGCAGAGGATGAAGGGGAGTCCGCGGCGCCTGTGGGTGCCGCCGTCAAGGCCGCGGCCTATCCTCTCGACCTCGGCGTGGTCGGCGTACATCCGCGAGTAGACGTCCGTGCCACGGCAGTCGATGTCACCCTCGTAGTGGATGAGCCGTGAGCCGTCCCGGCCGCGGATCCACTCGGCCATCGCGGTCAGTCCCCGCCCGGTGCCGGCCTCGTTGCCGAGGGACCAGATGACGACGGAGGGGTGGTTCTTGTCGCGCTCGACCATGCGGGCAGCGCGGTCGAGCAGGGCGGGGGTCCAGCGCTCGTCGTCGACGGGGTTGTCGCGCCAGGCCTGCTCGGTGAAGCCGTGCGTCTCGAGGTCGCACTCGTCGACGACCCACAGGCCGTACTCGTCGCACAGGTCGAGGAAGGCGGGGTGCGGCGGATAGTGCGAGGTGCGCACCGCGTTGATGTTGTGCCGCTTCATCAGCAGCACGTCCTCGCGCATGGTCTCCAGGTCGAGGGCGCGGCCCCGCTCAGGGTGCCATTCGTGCCGGTTGACCCCCTTGAAGAGGAGCGGCGTGCCGTTGACCTTGACCAGGCCGTCCTCCAGGGCGACCGTGCGGAAGCCGACGCGCAGCGGGACGCGCTCGCCCTCGGTCGCGAGCACACCGTCGTACAGCCGGGGTGTCTCGGCCGTCCACGGCCGTACCGGGACGGTGACCGACTCGCCGGTCGCGACATCGATGTCGAGGGCGGGCACGGTGACCCGGCCGTCGACGTCGGAGTCGACGCGCAGGGTCCCGAGGCCTTCGACGTGGTCGTAGGAGGCGTGCACGAAGAAGTCGAGGACGCCGGCCGCCGGGCGGTGCAGGAGCGTGACGTCCCGGAAGATGCCCGGCAGCCACCACTGGTCCTGGTCCTCCAGGTACGAGCCCGCCGACCACTGGTGGACACGGACCGCCAGCACATTGCCGCCCGGCTTGAGCAGATGGCCGACCGCGAACTCGTGCGGCAGCCGCGACCCCTTGAACTCCCCGATGTCCGTGCCGTTCAGCCAGACCCGGGCACAGGACTCGACCCCGTCGAAGCGCAGCACCGCCCCGCCGTCCGAGGGCCAGTCGGACGGCAGGTCGAAGGTGTGCAGATGATCGCCGGTCGGGTTCCCGGTCGGCACGCGCGGCGGGTCGACCGGGAACGGGTAGAGGTGGTTGGTGTAGATCGGTGAGCCGTGCCCCTGGAGGACCCAGTGGCCGGGGACGGACACCTCGGCCCAGCCCCCGGCGTCGAACCCCTCCGCCGCGAACGAGTCGTCCTCGGCGTCGGCGGTGGGGGACAGACGGAAGCGCCAACTGCCGTTCAGTGACAAGGACCGCGCGTCCGAGGACGCGTAACGGGCGCGTGGCGGGAGCGCCCCACTGCCCGGTGAGACGTCCTCGACGTAGTCAATGGCGGAAGTCGTGCGGAAAGACATCGGTCTCCTAGATCGTCCCTTGGTGCCCGTCTGGCTTGTCGATCAGCCCTTGATGCCGGTCTGCGCGACCCCCTGCACCAGCCAGCGCTGGAGGAAGAGGAACACGAACACCAGGGGCAGGATGGAAATGGCGGTGGCCATGAAGATCAGGTGGAAGTTGACGACCTGGTTGGTCATGTACGAGGAGAGCGCGATCTGCACGGTCCAGGCGCTCGGGTCCTGGCCGATGACCAGCGGCCACAGGAAGGCGTTCCAGCCGCTGATGAAGGTGATGGTCGCGATCGCGGCGAAGAAGTTCAGGGAGTTCGGTACGACGATGCGCCAGTACGCCCCCCAGTAGCCGAGCCCGTCCACGCGCGCCGCCTCCTCCAGCTCCTTGGGGAACCCCAGGAAGTACTGCCGGAAGAGGAAGCAGGCGAAACCACTGAAGAGCACCGGAATGACGAGCCCGCGGTAACTGTCCACCCAGCCCAGCGAGGAGACCAGCACGAAGCTCGGGACGAAGGTGACGGCGGGCGGCACCATCAGGGTCCCCAGGACCATGTAGAAGATCTTGTTGGCGTGCTTGTACGGGATACGGGCCAGGCCGTAGCCGGCGAGCGAGCAGACCAGCAGGGTGCCCACGGTGATCAGGACGGCGACGACCGCCGAGTTGAACAGGGAACGGCCGAAATCGACCGTCGTGTCGTGGAACAGCTCGGTGAAGTTGCTCCACTGGGGGTTCGTGGGGAAGAACTTCCAGTTCTCGCCGGTGATTTCGGGGTCCGTCGACAGCGCGTTGCGGGCGATCAGATAGAAGGGGACCAGGAAGAGCAGGGCGGCGACGCCGATGGAGACGTACAGGCCGGTGTTGCCGATGACGCTGCCGCGCTTGATACGGCGTGGCTTGTCGACCGGAGTGACTGGAGGCACGGTGGCGGTCACTTGTCGTCACCCCTTCCGAAGCCCAGGAACTTGCCCTGCGCCAGTGTCACGATGAGGATCAGCAGGGTGAGGATCACCGCGCCCGCGCTGCCCTCGCCGTAGTCCTGGCTCTCGCCCAGCGCGGTGTAGTACAGCTCGACGAGCGGCGGCCGGCCCCAGGTCGTCTTCGCCAGCAGGTTGAAGAACTCGTCGAAGGCCTGGTAGGCGGCGATGACCAGCAGCAGGATCACCGCGGTCGAGGTGGCCCGCAGCTGCGGCAGGGTGATGTGGCGGAAGGTCTGCCAGCCGGGCTTGGCGCCGTCGATGGCGGCGGCCTCGTACAGCTCGGGCGGGATGTTCTGCAGCGCCGCGAGGAACAGGATCATGTAGAAACCGGCCTGCAGCCACAGCCGCAGTGTCACGATGACCAGCCAGTACCAGGGCGGATCGGGGTTGGCGAGCCAGGCGATGTTCTCGACGCCGAACCAGCCGAGGATCGTGTTCATCAGGCCGAAGCGGACACCGCTGAACACCGACATCTTCCAGATCAGCGCGGCGGCGACATAACTGCACGCGGTCGGCAGGAAGAAGACGGAGCGGAAGAACGCCTTCATGAAGCGCAGCCGGTTCACCAGCAGGGCGAGACCCAGCGACAGCGCCCAGGTGGCGGGCACGATGAAGATGGCGAATACGGTGAAGGTGACGAGCGAACCGGTGAATTTGCTGTCCTGCAGCATCTGCCAGTAGTTGTCGAAGCCGACGAACTTGCTCGGCGTCACCGTGAAGCGCGCCTCGAAGAAGCTCAGCCAGAGGCTCCAGCCGATCGGCACATAGACGAAGACCGTCAGGCCGATGAGGAAAGGGCTCGTGAAGAGCCAGAAGTTGAAGGTGCTGCTGCCCCGCAGCCCCCGCCGCGGCCCGGCCGGTGAGGCCTTGGCCGAGGCGGGGCGCGCGACACCGCGCGTGGTGGTGGTCGACATGTCGCTACCCGTCCGTCTGTCTCCGTCCCGGCCTATCCGAAGAGCTTCTTGAGCTCGCGGTTGACGGTGGTGTCGGCCTTGGAGAGCTCGGCCTCCGGGTCACCGTTCTTGCGGACGCAGTTGGCGAAGACGTCCTCCAGCGCGGTGATCATGGCCTGGGTCCAGCCGATGTTGTCGAAGTGCCCGAAGTCGTTGAAGAGCTTGACGCCCTCAGCGGGCAGGCCCGTCTTGAGCTTGGTGGCGGACGCGGCGATCGAGGCGCGCGGCGGGATGTGGAAGCCGTACGACAGCGCGAAGTCCTCCTGGTACTTCTTCTGGTCGATCCACAGCCACTTCACGTACTCCTTGGCCAGGTCGACGTTCTTGCCCTTGGCGTTGACGAACATCGACCAGCCGCCGTTGACGACCGACTGCTTGCCGGAGTCGGTGACCTTCGGGAAGGGGAAGATCCCGAGGTCGTCGCCGAGCGCCTTCTGCATGACCGGCATGGCCCACATACCGCAGAACTGGATGGGGGTCAGACCCTGCACGATGGCGGAGGGGTCCCAGTAGTCGGTCGGGGCGTCGAGGAGAAGGTGGCCGCTGGTGAACAGCCGGCGCATCTTCTTGATGCCCTCCTTGACGCCCTCCGTGTGGTACGCGATCTGGTTCTTCGCGTCGAGGGTGTCGGCGCCGGACGACCAGATCAGCGGGTTGATGACGGCGTGCAGGTCGTTGCCGATGAACAGGCCCTTGACCTTGCCGGTGGTGAGCTTCGCCGCGGCCTCGATCAGCTCGTCCAGCGTGGTCGGCGGCTGGATCTTCGCCTTCTCCAGCACGGACTTGCGGTAGAAGAAGAACTGCGGGTCGTCGATCATCCGGACGCCGTATATCTTCCCGTCCACCGTGTGCGAGGCGATGTCGGCCGGGTTGAAGTCGGACTTGACCGGATCGATGATGTCGCTCAGGTCCGCCACCTGACCGCTCTTGATGAGCTGGATCTGCGGGTGGAACTCGAACACGTCGGGGGCGTTGTCGGTGAGCAGCGCGGAGAAGAGCTTGCTCTCGTAGTCCGCGCTGGTGATCCACTGCGTGTTCACCGCGGCCTTGTCGTAGCCCTTCGCGTACCGCTTGAGGGCGTCCTCGACGCCGGCCTCCCCGTACGCGTGGAAGTACTGCTTGATGGACTTGCCCGAACTCCCTCCCCCGGACCGCCCGTTGTTGCTTCCACACGCGGCCAGCGGCCCCAGCGCGGCCAGCCCCGCGGCGGCCCGCAGGACGGATCGACGGTCCCAGTTGCTGCTCATTGCCGACATGGTGACGTCCTTGTCTCTTGTACGGCTGCGGCTCGAAATCGCTGTGCGGTGCGGGACGCTAACCTTCTGTTAAGGCTTCGGCAAGGGGTTGGACGAAGTCTGTTCGAAGCGTTGTCTGCGGTTCGGTGGGTCGAACGGAGGTGTGGGCGGGGCGAGTTGGCGGACCGCGGGCCCGGCGGCCCACGGCCTCCTAGAGAGCGGTGCGGCGCGGGACGGTCCTGCCGCCGACGGGCTTGTGGCCCACCGAGTTCAGGGCGCCCTCCAGGGCGAAGGTCGCGGCGCCCAGGCAGACCGGGTCGGTGGGGATGGGGGAGAGGACGATCTCGGTGGCGGCCAGCGGCCGGCGCAGCGCGTGCCGGGCGACGGCCTCGCGCACCTCGCGCAGCAGCGGCTCGCCGAGCGTGGCGGCCACCCAACTGCTGAGCACGACGACTTCGGGGTTGAGGAGGTTGATCAGGTCCGCGATGCTCGCGCCGAGATAGCGGGCGGTGTCCCGGACGACTTGGAGCGCCGCCGGGTCGCCGGCGGCGACCCCGTGGGACAGGGCGTCGATGGTGGCGGTCTGGTCGTCGGGATGCAGCAGCGGGCTGTCCGGGCTCGACTCCCGCAGGTTCCGCATGATTCCGGGTGCCCCGACGTACGTCTCCACACAGCCGTGGTTGCCGCAGTGGCACGGCCGCCCGTCGAGGACCAGCGTCGTATGGCCCCATTCGCCCGCGCTGTTGCTCACCCCGCGGTGCAGCCCGCCGCCGAGCGCGAGCCCGGCGCCGACCCCTGTGCCCAGGTTGACGACGACGGCGTCCCCGCGACCGCGGGCCGCGCCGAACCACAGCTCGGCGACCGCGCAGGCGCGCAGCGGGTTGTCGAGGTGGAGGGGGTAGGCGATGTGCTCGGCCAGCAGGTCGAGCAGTGGTACGTCGTGCCAGTCCCAGTTCGGCGCGTACTCGGAGATGCCGGTGTCGCGGTCCACCTGGCCCGGCACGCTGACCCCGACGCCCAGGACGCGCGCGCCCTCGATCCCGGCCTGCGTGACCACCGAGCCGACGGCCGCGGCGACATGCCCGACGACCTGCTCCGGGCGGCTCTCGCCGGGGCGCATGTCCTCGGCGGCGCGGGCCAGCACGTTCAGCGCGAGGTCGAACAGCTCCACGCGGACGTACGTCTCCGCGATGTCGACGCCGATCAACGCGCCCCCCGACGCGTTGACGGCCACGAGTCCCCGGGGGCGGCCCCCCGCGGAGTCCTCGAACCCGACCTCGGTCAGCATCCCGAGGTCGAGCAGTTCACCGACGAGCGTGGCGACCGTGGCCAGGCTCAGCCCGGTGGCCGCCGCCAACTCCTGTCGTGAGGTGGGGGACGCGGCGATGATCTGTCGCAGCACCTCATAGCGGTTCGCGGTGCGGATGTCGCGCGACGTCCGCTTCGCCTGCTTGGCCACCTCGGTCCTCCGTACCGCACAGCGGGGCTAGGGCCCGGCGCGCCGCAAGGCTATGGCCTGGCGAGGAGGTTCGACAAGGGGTTAGGAAAGGGGCTGAACAAAGTCCCGCACGAAGGGGTTGGTGAACTTGCCGGCCGGGTCCATGGTTTCGGCCAGGGCCCTGAAGTCGTCCAGTCGCGGATAGCGCCCGCGCAGCACCTTTCCGGGCGTGGTGAACACCTTGCCCCAGTGCGGCCGGGGGTCGAAGGGCTCCAACGCCTCCTCGACCCGACGCACCACCGGCAGGACGGCCGCCGTGTCCTCGACCCAGGTGAAGTGCAGGGCCACGGTGTCCCGACCGTAGGCGGGGCTCAGCCACTGCCGGTCGGCGGCCACGGTGCGCACCTCGCAGATCTGGAGCAGCGGCGCGATGTGCTCGCGGATCGCGTCGAGGGCGCCCAGCGCCGCGAGCGCGTGCGGGCGCGGCAGCAGGTACTCCGACTGCAGCTCGGCCCCGCTGCTCGGGGTGAACTCGGCCCGGAAGTGCGGCAGCCGCTCGTGCCACGGTCCGGGCACTCCGAACTGCTGGGTGCAGTTCTCCGCGGGCATGCCCGGCACGGGGTGCATCGCCTCGGTGGCGGGCGCGGCCCAGGGGAAGTCGGGCAGCGGCCGGTCGGTGCGGCGCTTGAGCCACACCTGCCGGAAGCCCGGACGCCCCCAGTCGGTGAAGAGACTCACGCTGTACGCCGTCGCCGCCACCGTCTCGAAGTCGAGCCCCGCGAGGGGGAGTTCGGTGAAGACGTGCTGGCTCACCTCGAAGTCCGGTTCCAGGTCGAGGGTGAGGGCGGTGACGACACCGAGTGCGCCGAGGGAGGTTACGGCGCCGTCGAAGCGGGTGTCGTCGCGGCCGATCGTGACGGTCGAGCCGTCCGCCGTGACGATCTCGACCTCGCGCACGGCGGAGGCGAGGGAGCCGTTGGTGACGCCCGAGCCGTGGGTGCCGGTCGCCACCGAGCCCGCCACGGAGATGTGCGGGAGGGAGGCCATGTTGTGCAGGGCGAACCCGTGCTCGTGCACCTGGCGGGCGAGTTCGGCGTACCGGACGCCGCCCGCGACCCGTACCGTACGGGCGGTCGAGTCGACGTCCACGGTCGGGGGCAGCGCGGTGAGCGAGACCAGTACGCCGTCGTCGCCGGGCTCGGCGATCTCGTTGAACGAGTGCCCGCTGCCGAGGACGCGGACGCGTGCGCTCTGCGCGACGAGCGCCGCGAGGGCGTCGTACGTGTGCGGGCGGTGCAGTTCCTTGGCGGTGTACGTGATGTTGCCGGCCCAGTTGGTCAGGGTCTCTGTCATCCCTGTCGTCCCTCCCCGGGAAGTCGCCGTGCGCGGCCGTGCGGTGGCCACTGCTGGAAACTACCTCGGGAGTCCGTCGGTCCGGCGTTCCGGCCCTGGCCACGCTCATCGTGGCGGTCCCACCCACGGCCTCTGTCGCGCGGCGACATCCGACGGTTACGGTAGAGAGCGCTTGCTGTTATCGCGTCCGTAGTCACCGAGCCGGAGGGTTGACTCCTTGCCCGAGCGTCCCGTGGCGATGTTCGCCATGTCCGCCGAGAACGTGCCGCAGGTCTTTCCGCCCGAGGTCATGGCCCGACTGCGCGAGGTCGTGGACATCGATCCCGCGCTGGTGGCCGAGGACTTCTCGGGACCTCGTGTCCGCGAGGCGCTCGGCGGGACGGAGATCCTGATCACCGGCTGGGGCTGCCCGCGGCTGGATGCGGCCACGCTGGACGCGGCGCCGAAACTGCGTGCCGTGCTGCACTCCGCGGGCTCGGTGAAGGGTTTCACCACACCGGCGGTCTGGGACCGCGGCCTCCTGGTGTCCTCGGCCGCCGATGCCAACGCGCTGCCCGTGGCCGAGTACACCCTCGCCATGATCCTTCTCGCCGGCAAGGACCTCTTCGCCCACCGCGACCGCCTGCGCGCGCGGCGTTCCCTGCCCGGCTGGGCCCTCGTTCCCGGCATCGGCAACTACGGCCGCCGCGTGGGCGTCGTCGGAGCGTCCCGCATCGGCCGCCGCGTGATCGAACTGCTGCGCCCCTTCGATCTGAGGGTGAGTCTCACCGACCCGTACGTCGACGAGGCCGGGGCGGCCGAGCTGGGGGTTGCGCTCCTCCCGCTCGACGACCTGCTCGCCACCAGCGACATTGTCACCGTCCACGCCCCTCAGACGCCCGCGACCCGGCACCTGCTCGGCCGTCGCGAGCTCGGTCTGATGCCGGCCGGGTCGGTCCTCATCAACACCGCGCGGGGTTCGCTCGTCGACCATGACGCGCTGATCGAGGAGCTGCGGGCCGAGCGGCTGAGCGCGATCCTCGACGTCACCGACCCCGAGCCGCTGCCGCCCGATTCCCCTCTCTACGACCTCCCCAACGCCTTCATCACCCCCCACCTCGCCGGCTCCCAGGGCAACGAACTCACCCGCCTGGGCCTCACGGTCCTCTCGGAGGCGGAGCGGGTCGCTGCGGGGGAGGGGGTGGAGTTCGGGGTGGATGTGGGGGTGTTGGAACGGGGGGCGTGACGTGGATGGGGGGGTGTTGGCACGGGGGGCGTGACGTGGATGTGGGGGTGTTGGCACGGGGGGCGTGACGTGGACGCGGGGGCGTTGGAACGGGGTGTGACGCGGACGCCGGGTTTTCCTCGCCCCCGCCGCCCCTACCCGTCCCATCCCCCGGGGGCTGCGCCCCCGGCCCCCGGTTGGGGCTGTGCCCGTGGGACCCGGTTGGGGCTGCGCCCCGGGCCTCCGTTCGGGGCTGCGCCCCAACTCCCGTTCGGGGCTGCGCCCGTGGGACCTCGTCTGGGCCCCCGGGTCCCCGTTCGGGCTGTGTCCCAACCCCCGCTCGGGGCTGCGCCGCCGGGTCCTCGTTCGGGCTGTGTCCCAACCCCCGCTCGAGGCTGCGCCCCCGGCCCCCGGTTGGGGCTGTGCCCCCGGCCCCCGTTCGGGGCTGTGCCCGTGGGACCTCGTCTGGGCCCCCGGGTCCCCGTTCGGGCTGCGTCCCAACCCCCGCTCGGGGCTGCGCCGCCGGGTCCCCGTTCGGGCTGCACTCCACCCCCGCTCGGGGCTGCACCCCCGGCCTCCGTTCAGTGCTGCACCCCCAACCCTGCCCGGGGCTGTGCCCGTGGGACCCTGCCGGGGGCTGCGCTCCGGGCCTGTTCTCGGGGTTGCGCCCCCGACCTCATCCCGGGGCTCCGCCCCGAGCCCGCTCTCGGGCTCGTCCTCGGACGGGCTCTCGGGGCTCTGCCCCCGGACCAGCCCCCCGGACCAGCTCCCCCCGGACCAGCCCCCCTGGACCAGCTCCCCCCGGACCAGCCCCCTGGACCTGCGCTGAGGGGTGCGCCCTGGACTCGGCCTGGGGTGCGCCCTGGACTCGGTCCGGGGCTGTGCCCTGGACTCGGCCTGGGGTGCGCCCCGGACCCGACCCGGGGCTGTGCCCCGGACTTCGCGCTGCCGCCGGACGTGGCTTCTCCCGTGTGCATCGCGCGCCGTGAGGGGACCCGGCACGGCTGACGCGCAGGCAGGGGCATACCGTGAAGAGTCGAGCACGGAGACTTGAACGAGTCGGGAACGGGTCGGGAGCGAGGAGAACGGGATGGTCGGCAGCCGCACCGCGTTGGTCGAGGATCTGATGGAGCGGTTCCCGCACGTACCGCGGGAGGCCGTCTTCAAGGAGGACCTGCTCCGCGGAGGTGTGGCCTTCGACGAGTCGGCGCTCTCCGACAACGAGGACGGTGACGTCAAGCCGAAGTCGTACTTCATCTTCTCCTTCGACCACGGCACCCTGCCCGAGCTCGGCGAGGCCGCGCTGCGCCGCCCGCCCGAGGAGATCATCCTCACGGGTGGGCCGTACGACCTGCGGCGGACGGTCGTCTCCGTGCGGGTCAACCCCGCCTCGCCCTACCGCGTCGCCGCCGACGGGGAGGGGATGCTCGGGCTCTACCTCGACGGGAAGCGCATCGCCGACGTAGGCGTGCCGCCGATGCCCGAGTACTACCGGCACACGCTCTCCAACGGGAAGTCCGTGATGGAGGTCGCTCCCACTATCCAGTGGGGCTATCTGATCTACCTCACCGTCTTCCGGGTCTGCCAGTACTTCGGTGCCAAGGAGGAGTGCCAGTACTGCGACATCAACCACAACTGGCGCCAGCACAAGGCGGCGGGGCGCCCGTACACCGGGGTGAAGGACGTCGAGGAGGTCCTCGA
The DNA here is from genome assembly GCF_042885015.1 of Streptomyces sp. NPDC058086. NCBI lineage: Bacteria > Bacillati > Actinomycetota > Actinomycetes > Kitasatosporales > Streptomycetaceae > Streptomyces > Streptomyces sp. NPDC058086. Next base: position 69,086 of record NZ_JBHVST010000030.1, read on the forward strand.
AGCCCTGGAGATCATCGACCGGTACGACACGGCGAAGGTCTCCACCGCGTACACCCTCACCGGCGGCGCGATCACCTCGAAGTTGCAGGGGCGCGACGAGGCCGACTTCTACGGGCATTACGCCAAGGCCATCGAGGAGCGCTTCCCGGGGCGCTGGATCGGCAAGGTCGTCGCGCAGGCGCTGCCGCGCGACGACGTACAGCGGTTCAAGGACTACGGGGTGCAGATCTATCACCCCAACTACGAGGTGTGGGACCGGCGGCTCTTCGAGCTGTACTGCCCGGGCAAGGAGCGTTACGTCGGCCGCGACGAGTGGCACAAGCGCATCCTCGACTCCGCGGAGGTCTTCGGCGCGCGCAACGTGATCCCCAACTTCGTGGCGGGCGTGGAGATGGCGGAGCCGTTCGGCTTCACGACCGTCGACGAGGCCATCGCCTCCACCACCGAGGGGCTGCGCTTCTTCATGTCGCACGGCATCACGCCCCGCTTCACCACCTGGTGCCCGGAGCCCACGACCCCGCTCGGCAAGGCCAACCCCCAGGGCGCGCCGCTGGAGTACCACATCCGGCTGCTGGAGGCCTACCGTTCGACCATGGAGGACTTCGGGCTGTCCTCCCCGCCCGGATACGGCCCGCCCGGACCCGGCCACGCGGTCTTCTCGGTGAGCTCCTTCATGGACAGCCTCCCGGCGCGGGAACCCGCGGTGGCGGAAGCGGCCGGACCGAAGGTTCCGTAGAACCTCTTAAAAGTCGAGGGCGATCGAGACGTATCGGCCTCCCTTCCGTATCACCTTCCATACGGCGGGAGGGAGGCTGCGCGCGCTCGGACGAACGGCGCCGCAACCGCTTGCCACGCTAATTGAATACCTCGCTTGTCAGTTGTGTGGAAAGCGTGAAAGGCTCGGGCCCCGTCGTTGAGACGGCCTCAACTCCCTTGTACAGAGCGTGAGTTGACGATCACGTTGTTCAGACGTTTCTAGACGTTGCACCTGGAAGCAGTTGATGCAGGAGCCCCCCATGCCCGACCTGCCGACCCCCCAGAACGCCGCCGAGGCCGCGCTGCTCTCGGAGTGCTGGGACGCGGTCCTGTCCTACGCCGATCTGTGCACGTCCGGCTCGGCCGCGGCCACGCTGCTGGCGACCGAGGCGTTCACGCACGGCATCGACGAACTGCGCGCCGCCACCGCGGCATCGAAGAGTACCGGTACCGGACGCAGGGCGCTCAGGCTGCCCCGCATTCCGCTGCTGCTGGCCTCGGTCCGCACCGTGGCCGGCGCCTGGGAGACGAACGGGCTCGGCCATCGGCTCGACCCCGACCTGCGTCTGTGGCTCCACTCCGACAAGGCCGCCCGCTACATCGGACCGCCCCTGCACCGCCCGCTCGCGCTGCGCGGACTCAGGGACATGCAGGAGCCGGACGCCGTTCTGCTGTGGCTGGCCGAGGTCGAGTCGCTGCCGCTGTCCGCGGTGGCCCGGCGGCTCGGTCTCGATCCGGCGGCGGCGTCCTCCGAACTCGCCCAGGTGCGGGCGCTGTTCCGGGACCGCTGCCACCGCAACCACATCGACACGCCGATGGACGCCTACTGCCGCAGCTACGCGCGGCTCCTCGACGCGGTCACCCGCTCGCCCACCGCCGAGACACCCGAGGACCTCTCCCGGCACCTGGCGCGCTGCGTCGAGTGCGCGGAGGCCGCCGCCTGTCTGCGGTTGCACGGCGGCGGGCTGCCCGCGGCGCTCTCCAGCGGAGTGATCGGCTGGGGCGGCCTCGCGTATCTCGAACGACGGCGCCGGGCCGCCGAGGCCGGCATGACCGGCGGACGCACGGACGCGGCGGTGGACACGGGGCTGAACGAGGGCAAGCCGGTCCGGCCCCGGATCGGCCGGACCGGGATCCTGGTCACGGCCGTCCTCGTGTCCGCACTGGCCCTCACGGTCTCGTTGATGCCCTTCGGCGGCTCGAAGGGCGGCGGCGTGAGCGCCGCGCAGGGCGAGTCGACGGACGGGCAGTCCGTGGCGGACCCGGGCCCCTCCTTCCCCTCGGAATCGGGGTCGGGGTCAGGGGCGGGGTCGGGGTCGAGGTCGGCGGGTTCGCCCGCGGTGGCGGACTCGACCTCGCGTCCGGCGGGCAACTCCGATCAGGAGGCCCAGGGCGAGTCCTCGTCGCCCGCCGGGAAGCAGGGCGGGACGAAGGGCTCCACGAAGAGCGCCCCGCCCGACTGCCGGGTGAAGTACGAGATCGTCAGCGAGTGGCCGGACGGCTTCCAGGCCACCGTCACCGTCACCTCAACCAAGGCTCTCGCCACCTGGAGCCTCGGCTGGACCTTCAAGGACGGCCAGCGCGTGGGCCAGATGTGGGACGGCACCTTCACCCAGAACGACTCCCACGTCACGGCCACCGCCGCCGACTACAACAAGACCGTCGCCGCGAACGGAACCGTCACCTTCGGCTTCCTCGGTTCCTGGACCGGCTCCAACTCGCCCGCGCGCAACTTCACCCTCAACACGGCCAGTTGCCAGGCCGCCGGCTGAGCATCCGGCCGACCGGTGTGACGCGTGAAGAGCCGGTGTGACGCGCGAAGAAGCAGACACCGTCCCCTCACCCCGTCACCACCTCGCCAGCACCCCTCCGGCGGCGGAAACCTGATTTTTCGCCAAGTCCGCCTCCCCGGCCGGTCCCCTCATCGACGGGGCCGGCCGTTCGAGCGCCGGTCCTGACCTCAAGGTCGTCGGTGGGGCGGGAGTCGGGGCGGACGGTTCGGCCGCGGTCACCGGTGGTGGGGGGCGTCACGGGGGACGGTCCCCCCGGGCGACCCACCTGGCACTTCGGCACTTACCGACCAGTACTGCCGATCTGGCGTAATTCACTCGCCTCAATGCTTCGCTCTGCCACCATCAACGCCTCTGAAAAGTCAGGCGGCATGATTGCGGCGGGGGGCGTGGCCATGGGACTGCTCGGCAATGAGCTGGCTTTCGCGCGCGCTCTGACCGCTCAGGAGCGCGAGAGCGTGATGGCGCTCGGCAGCCGGAAGCATTACGCGGCTGATGCCCATCTTCTGACGGAAGGCGACCGGTCCAGTCACGTCCTGATCATCATTCAGGGCTGGGTGACCGTTTCCGTGGTGACGGACCGGGGTGCCACCCGGCTGATACTCGGACTGCGGGGTCCCGGTGAACTGCTCGGCGAGATGGCCGCCCTGGACCCGCATCCCCGCAGCGCCACCGTGCGCGCGCTGGGTCCGACCGAGACCCAGGTCATATCCGGGGACGCGTTCCGCCGTTTCCTCGCCCTGCACCCCCGCGTCAGCGGTCTGGTGATACGCCAGCTCACCTTCCGTCTGCGCAGCGCCGACCAGGAGCGGTCCGCGCTCGCCTCGCTCACCGTGCTGCAGCGGCTGGCCAGCCGGCTCACCGAACTGTCGAGAGCCGAGCCCTCCGGCCCCTACAACCCGGCCGTACCGGGCGTCACGCACACGGGCACCGTCGTCCAGCTGGCCCAGGACGAACTGGCCGCCACCATCGGAGCCACCCGGGAAGCCGTCGCCAAGGCACTGAAGCTGCTGCGCACCCAGCACGTCGTGCGCACCGGTAACCGGATGGTGGAGATCCTCGACCCCGAGCTGCTCGCCCTCCTCGCGGACGGTCATCAGGAGTAGACCCACGCCTTGTCGTAACCCACGCCTCGTCGTGTGTAAACGGCTACAGACGGCCTTCGTCCCGGGCCCGACGCTGAGGGGGACGGCAAGTGGAGAGAACAAGGGGGCACGGGGTGGACCACGACGCGATGGATCTCACCGAAGCACGCTACGAGTTGGTGATCAGCGTCGACGCCCGGCGTTCCGGGGAGTACGACGACGTCGACAAACAGCGCATGCGCGAGCGGATCTACCGGGTGCTGGAAGCGGCTTTCACCCACGCCAAGGTGGCGCGGGACGCCGTACACATGGAGGACCGCGGCGACGGTGTGCTGCTGTCGGTGGCCGGCCGGATCGCGGTGACCCGGCTGCTCGGCCTGTGGATGGTCGAGGTGCACGAGAATCTGCGGGACGAGAACCGCGGCCTGCGCGTCCCCCTCGGGCTTCGGGTGGGCATGCACGTCGGGCCTGTCCGGCACGACGGCCGGGGCATCAGCGGGCGCGCGGTCGACCTCGCGTGCCGGCTGGCCGACTCGCCCCTCGCCCGGCGGCTGCTGGACGCCGAGCGGGCCGACCTCGTGCTGGTGACCTCCCAGTCGCTCTACGAGGACGTGGTCAGCAGCGGCGGCAAGTTCATCGAGCCCGCGCACTACTCCTCCGCCCGCCTGGAGCTCAAGGAGGGCGAGGTCACCGCCTGGTTCCACCTTCCCGGCCGACCCGCTCCCGAGATCCCCGCCGCCGCACCGGCAGCACCTGACGCCGACCGTGCCGATGACGTCGATGACACCCGTGATGTCAATGACGCCGGTGGTGGCGATGACGCCCGTGACGCCGATGACCCCCATGGCGCCGACGGCGAGGACCGGGCCGACGGACCCGGTGCCCGGTACACCGTCCACGGCGACATGTCGCAGCACAGCGACAACGTCTACCAGCAGCCCGTGCACATCGGGCGGATCACCGGCGACGCCGGCCGACGGAAGGGCTGAGCGCGGTGACCGACGATCAGCAGGCGGGCGCCGCCGCCGAGCCCGCACCCCAGAAGGGGGCCGACGCCCGTTCGCCCGAGGCCGACGGGCAGGCCAGGAACGACCCGCCCCGTGCCGACGAGGGCAAGGCCGGCGGCGACGAGGGTGCCGCCGGGAACGACGCCCCGGAAGAGGGCGACGTCAAGAAGGAGCAGGAGAAGAAGCAGGAGGAGGAACGCGAGCGCGCCGCGGGGCGGTTCAAGGAGCACACCCGCGACCCCCTCGCCGAGGAGCAGGGCGAGGACGGGACCACCGACCTCGCCGCCGCCTCACGGGCCCGCCGGGCCACCCGGATGCTGTTCGACACCGGCCGGGACCTGAACAGCTTCGACCGCTCGTTCTTCCAGAGCGCCCACATCGGCGACATCCACCTGCGGATGGACGCCCGCCACTCCGGTGCGGGGATGCGCAGCGGACCCGTGCCCGACGAGGAACTGCGCAGGCTCCGCCGCGTCCATGTGGAACCGCGGGGATACGTACAGCTGCGCAAGGCCCTCGGCACCCGTCGGCTGCTGGTGCTCGTCGCCGCCCCCGGCACCGGACGCACCAGCACCGCACTCTCGCTCCTCGACGAGGTCACCGGCCCCGCGGCGGACGCCGCGGGCACGGAGCCCGGGGCCGGATCCCGGGTGCGCCGGGTCGACCCGGACGGTGGGGTCAGGGAGTTGGCGGGCTCCCTGGCCGGCGAGGGCGAGGAGGCGCGGCGCGGCACCGGGTACCTGCTGGAGCTCTCCCTCACCGGGCCCGTCGCGCTGCCGCCGGACGAGATGGACCTCGACGGGCTCGCCGCGGTCCTGGCCCGGTGCGATTCGTATGCGGTGGTCGTTGTCACGGTCGGATCGGCGGCCAACCCGCTGCTGGCCGGGCGGTACGGCAGGCTCTGCCCTCCCGCGCCCACCCAGGAGCTGCTCACCACCCGGTTACGGGAGCGGCTGGAGGAGCATGTCGCCGCCGCCCCGGACGCCGGTGTCCGGCTGGAGGACCTGCTCGCAGGGGCGGAGGAACTGGCGGTCCGCCAGGACGTCAAGGACGCGGTCGGGCTGGAGGATCTGCGCCCCGCCGAGGCCGAGTTGCTCGCCTCGCTGCTGGCCGCACACCAGCTGGGGGAGGTTTCCCGGGACGAGCTGCTGGCCGGTTGCCGCAGCCTCGCCGCCGACCAGGCCCAGGAGTGGTTCACCGGGGTGGACCGGGCGCTGACGACGCCGCCCGCCGAGCCGGAGGGCGGCGCGGGACGGCCGGGTACGGCGGCCCTGTTCCACCCGGTGGCGTTCCGTATCGCGCTCGCCGTACTGGGCGGCGCCTCGCACAGCGCCGTGGCCGCCGCCGCCCATCTGCTGACCTGGGAACTGTCCGTACAGTGCGATCCGGACCACACCCCGGCCCGCCCGCTGTTCTGCGACGACCCGGAAGCCGATCTCGCCCTCTCGCGCGCCGAACTGACGGACGGCCGGCTCGAGGTGGCCGGGACCGAGGTCCCGGCCCGGCTGATCTGGTACCGGGGCTCCGCGCTGCCTTCGGCGGTGCTGACCGAGATCTGGGACCGGCACTTCCCCGTCCGGGCACCGATCGTGCGCTGGCTGCGGCTGCTCGCGGACGATCCCCGCCCCCAGGTGTGGATGCGCGCCGCGGTGGCCGCCGGGGAGCTGTGCGCACGGGACTTCGACCACGGATACGCGGAATTGATCAGGCCGCTCGCCGAGGCGGCCACGCCCCGCCGCAGGATCTTCGCGGCCACCACGCTGGACCAGGCGGCCGGTCACGCGTCGCACCGCAAGGCGGTGCGCAAGCTGGTCGACGACTGGAGCAGGTACGGGACGAAGTCGCTGCGCTGGACCGCGGCGATGGCGCTGGGTTACGGGAACGCCGCGGACACGACGGAAGACGCCCTGGACGCCCTGGCCCGGATCGGGGTCCGCGACGACGGGGAGCAGCTGGCGGTCGCCTCGTTCAACGCCGTACGGCTGCTGGCGCTCCCTGACGGTGCCAAGGTGTTGCGGCGGATGGCCGACTGGACCCACCACAAGCGCGAGGCGTACCAGGACCTCGGTCTGGTCACCTCCGTGCGGCTCGCCCTGACCTCGGTGGACGAGGTGCTGTCCGACGAGCCCGACTCCCCGTTGGCGGACCGCGCCGACTGGCCGCTGCCGCTCGCCCTCGCCGCCGGCCGCCCCGAACTCGTGCTCCCCATGGCCGACTTGATGTGGACCGCGCTGAACACGGCGCGCTCGAAGGACGTGGCCCTGGACGCGCTGGAGTCCCTGCTGCGTTCGGCGGTGCGCAGGGACGGCGCCGAAGGGACCCGGCCGGGGCTGGCGGCGCTGCTGCCCGCGCTGGCGACCGAGCAGAACGACCGACGGCGGCTGGACTGGCTGCTGCGCCGAATGATGAACGATCCGGAGAATCCGCTCCCCGACGCGCAGGCGCGCTCCCTGTGGTGGCTCGCCGTCCCGCCGAAGGAGAGGACGGGCGAGGAGGACAGCCATGGCTGAGGACCAGGACGCGAGGGCGAAGGCGAGGGAGCGGCTGAGGGCGCGGAAGGCGGCCGCGGGGCCCGCGGGTCCCTTCCTGCGGGAGTACGCGCCGACGGGCGGGTTCCCGCAGGTGAGCGCCCAGAAGGCCTCGGTGCTGTTCTACCGCAACGGCGGCTACAGCGTGGTCACCGTCTCCGGTGTCCGCCACGTCGACAAGCGGGCGCTCGCCCGGCCGTACACCGTCTGCGAGATCGCGCTCGGCACCTACGTGACGACGCTTCAGATGGAGCTGCCGGCCGCCGGCGGCACCACCTTCTTCAAGGCCGAGGTGGACATCCACTGGACGGTGACCGATCCTCATCTGGCCGCCACCGAGGTCGTCACCGACGTCGCCCAGCGGCTCACCGCCCCGGTGCTGGAGCGGCTGCGCGAGGTGTCCTCGGCCTACCGGGTGACCCAGGCCGAACAGGCCGACCGCGCCATCACCCTGGAGTGTGCCGGCAGGCGCTGGGCCGAGCTGGGCACCGAACTCGGCCTGCGGGTGCGGCTGTACGTCCGCCTGCGGGTGGACGACCGGACGATCGAGCACATGGACGGCATCCGGGACGCGCACGCCTCGGCCGAGGTGACCCGGGTACATCAGGCCGCGTTCCGCAAGATGCTGCAGGGCGGCGAGCTGGAACAGCTCAGCTACATGCTGGCGGCCGAGCCCGAGGCGGCCAAGGACTTCCTGGAGAAGATCCGCCAGGAGGGGCGGCAGGACGAGAAGGAACGCGTCGACCGGCTCTTCGCCATGGTCGCCAGCGGTCAGATCCAGTCCAACGACATGGAGACACAGGCCCTGAACCTCCTCAACCAGGGCCGCCACCCCCTCCAGGGGCCCATCGGCTCGCTGCCCGCCCGCCGCGAGACCCCGCAGCTGGCTCCGGCCGCCGACGAACCGTTCACCCCGGACTGGGTGGCGGACGAACCGCCCTCCCGGGCGGACCGGGGGCCACGCGGGAGAGAGCCCTACCCAGACGACCCCCAGGACGCCGAACCCGAACCGCCGCGTCGCCGCGGACGCTCCCGGGACGACGGATGGTCCTGGGCGGAGGAGGACCGGTGACCGGCGACGGCCCGGCGCGCACCTCCTCCGACCCGGTCGGGCCCGTGCCGGACGGGGGTCCGCACGGGTCCGACCGGGGCGAGCGCATCGCCGAACGACTGCTGAGCACGGTCAGGGAGGACCTCGGCCGCGCCGACGCGAAGGCGGCCGTACTGCTCTCAGGAACGCTGGCGCTGCCCGCGTTCCTGATCGGGCGGCACGGCCCGCCCGACTGGCGCGGGCTCGCCGACGTGACGCTGATCCTCGCGAGCGTGCTCTGGGTGGTCGCGGTGACCGCGCTGGTCGGGGCGCTCATGCCGCGCACCCGAACGGTCCGCGGCCGGGACGGGGTGACGTACTTCGGCGACCTGCTGGCCCCCCGCGACCTCGCGGGGCTGTCCGCCGACGTCACCGACGCCGGACGCGATCCCGCCGGATGGCTGCTGGTCCAGGCCGTGGACGTCAGCTCGATCCTGTCCGCCAAGTACCGGGCCATCCGCTGGGGAGTGGGCTCGCTCGCCCCTTCGACGGCGCTGGCCCTGGCCTGGAGCCTGACCGCCCGCTGACACGCGGCACAGCACGTACACGACACAGAGACGAACCAAGGAACCAGGGGGACGGCCGTGGAAAGCATCACGGGAAGACGGCAGACAGGAAGGGGCCGGGTGCGCCGCGCCGCGGTCGGCGCGCTCGGCGGCATGGCGGTGCTCGTGTCCCTGCTGGCACCCGCCGGTCATGATCCGGTGCCGGCGGCGGATTCCGCACCCGCCTTCCCGGCGGTCAACTACTCCATCGCCGTGGACGAGTCCGCCAGCCTCGCGCCCGAGGACATGAAGGCCGAGAAGGCCGCCGCCGCACGCATCGCGCTCGGCGACGTCTCCTCGTCCTCCCAGGCCACCGTCTTCGGGTTCGCCGCCGCCGAGTCCGGCGCACAGCGCGCGGTGGACCCGGTCTGCCCGCGCACCACGCTGGACGCGGCGGGCCGCGAGACGATCGGCACCTGTGTCGGCAAGCTGCGCAGCCGCACGAAGAACGAGGGCACCGGCACCGACTTCCCGAGCGCGATACGCCAGGGAGTCCACGACCTCACCACCGGCACCGATGCTTCGGGGCCCCGCGTGCTGTTCCTGCTCACCGACGGAAAGCTGGACGTCCAGGACAGCCCCAAGTACGGCGACCCCGCGCACCGCAAGGACGAGGGCGAGCGGCAGCTGACGCAGGAGCTCGAGAACGCCGCCGCCGAGCACGTACAGATCTGGCCGCTCGGCTTCGGACCCGACCCGGACAAGGCGCAGCTCGACCGCATCGCCGCCGGCGGATACCAGAAGGGCTGCGTCGAACTGCCCTCCGCCCGCCCGAGCGCGGGCAAGGTCTCCGGGGCCAAGGACGTCGGCCCCATGCTGGAGAAGATCTTCGCCGCCGCCCACTGCCTGCGTCACGAACAGGGCCCCAGCAAGCGGCCGCCCGCCACCCTGGAGATCGGTATCTCCCCGCTGGCGACCGTGGGCAGCATCGTCGTCGACAAGGGCGACCCCCAGGTGAAGATCACCTACCTCGACCCCAACGGCCATCAGGTCCCCACCACGGGGACGTACCGCAAGTCGAGTTTCGAGCTGGCGGGCGGCAGCGGCACGGTCGAGGCGCTGAAGATCGTCGACCCGGTGCCCGGCACCTGGCGCGTGAAGGCCGAGGCCCCGGAAGGCCACCGCTCCGTGCCCGTCGCCGTCAGTGTGCTGTGGCAGGGCGAGTTGCGCGGCGCGATCACCATGGACCCGCCGTCGCCGCAGGCCGGCGACAAGGTCACGGTGACCATGCGCCTGCAGACCCGCGAGGGTTACGAGATCAAGGACGCGCGCGACTACGAGGGGCTGCGCGTCCGCAGTGAACTGACCGGCGACGGGTTCGACCCGCTGGCGCTGCGCCTCACCGACGACGGCCAGGGGTCCGACTCCAAGGCGAGCGACGGCTCCTTCACCGGTTCCGTCGAGATCCCCAAGAGTGCCGACGGGGCACTGAAGGTGAGCGGCACACTGACGGCCTCGGGGCTGAGCGCCGACACCCGCAGCGAGGGCGGCCAGATCGCGCCCGGCGCACTCCCCGTCACCACCGCGCTCGAACTGCCCACCGCGAACACCCACCCCGGCTCCACCGTCACCGGCACGCTGGCCGTTCACAACACCAGCGACACCGCACACACCCTGCGGCTGTCCGTCGCCGACCTCAAGTCCGGGCTGCTCACGGTCACCCCGGCCGAGATCCAGGTGAAGCCCGGCGAGTCCGGCACCCGGAAGGTCACGGTCGAGGTCGCCCCCCGCGACGTCTTCGGCGACCGCCTCGGCGACGGCGGACTGCGACTCGGCGGCACCGTGACCGTGGTTGACACCACCGACCACGACCGGACACTGGTGCGCACCCCGCTCTCGGTGCGGGTGACACCCGAGCCGGGCGTCTGGGCGAAGTACTGGTGGGCGTTCGTGTCCGCCGCCGCACTGATCGCGCTGGTCACCGCGGCGGTCCTCGCCTGGCTGCGCCAGCGCCGCACCCGCAGGGACCCGTTCGGCCTGGTGCTGCGACTGGTCTCCGCGGAGGGCGACGTCCTCGGCGAGCACCTCGCCGGACACGGACACAAGCAGTGGTACGAGTTCGCCGTCGCCGAACCCCACCGCAGCCCGCGCATCGAGCGGCGCGCCCACGGCCCGTACGCCGTCCAGCGCAGCCCCGAGGGCGGAGCGGTCCTGCGCAAGCGCGGCGGCGGCCGGACCCCGCTGCCCGCCCGCGGCCAGGTCCAGCTGACCGACACGCTGAGCCTGGCCCTGGGCGAGGACACCCGCGCCTCGAAGGTCCGCCGACCGCGGCCCTCCGCGCGGACGACCGCGGGCTCCACCACCTCCGCGACCGGTACCGGCGAGAGCGGGAGCTCGTACGGGTCGTATCTGTGACGCCAGGGGGCGGGCCCGAGGCGCCACCGGGCTGCCCCCACGCACCGCAGCGCGGCCGTGCCGCGCGCACTCCAGGGACGTACCGAGCACGAACCGGCCGTCGCGACGGCCGTAAGCGGGGAGGAAACCCATGAAGATCTTCCAGCCGATGCTCTTCGTCGGCCTGGGCGGCACCGGTGGCCTGGTCGGCGCCGAACTCGAACGCAAACTGCGCGCCGAGCTGTGCGGGCCGGACGGCGTCGCGCTCAGCCACCTCAGCGGACACGCCCCCTACCAACTGCCTGACTGCCTCCAGTTCGTCTACGCGGACTACAGCGAGTCCGACCTCCAGCGGCTGCCCCAGTTCAACGTGGACCCCTCGCTGCGGGCCGCGTACGCCCGTACCTCCCGGGCCACCCACAACCTGCTGCCGAACTTCGACGCGTCACCCGAACTGACCAAGATGCTCCGGGCGAGCCTGCGCGACGAGGTCGCCGACTGGCTGCCGCCGCGCATCGACGAACCGAAGGTCACCCCGCTGCACAACGGCGCGGGCCAACTGCCCACCGTCGGACGCGCGGCCCTCTTCGCCACGCTCCGGCACAGCCTCGCCCCGGTCCTCGAACCGCTGCTCCAGGCGATCGACGCGATCGCCAAGTCGGCCGGTGAACTGGCCGAGCTCGGCGGCGGCAAGGTCAACGGCTGCGACGTGTTCGTCGCCTTCTCGGTGGCCGGCGGCACCGGCGCCGGGATCTTCCTGGACTATCTGCACCTGATCAACCACGCCTTCCAGCTGCGCCGCTTCGACGGCGTGAAGATCTACCCGCTGGTCGTGATGCCGTCCTCGTTCTCCTCGGCGGGCGGCGGCGGACGGGAGGCGGAGCTCAATGCGGCCCGCGCGCTGGTCGACCTGTTCCGGCTGGTCGACGCGCAGAACGCGCCGAGCGAGGGGACGGAGATCGGCGACCTCGACCTGGACCTCGACTCGGGGCTCGGCATCCGCTACCCCGGCACGACACCGATCCGCCTGCGCACCGGCATCCTGCCCACGGCCTTCCTGTTCAGCCCGACCGCGGGCATCCGCCAGGACGACCTGCGCCGCTCCATCGTCTCCCTGGTGATGTCGCTGATCGGCACCGAACTGGGCGACAGCCGCCCCAGGGGCCGGGCGACGGCGACCGACGACGACTTCCAGACCTTCGCCGCGAGCTTCATCAACCGGGGCGTGCACCGCAGCGCCGTGTCCCCCACCGGCATCGGCCGGCAGGGCGTCTCCACCAGCCTGGTGGCCTCCATGACCGCCCCCATGGACCAACTGGCCGACCTGGTGGCGGGCCGGCTGCTGCGGGAGGCGGTCACCGACCTCGTGGAGCGGCCCCGTACCGCGCTGCGCGACAACGCGGTGCCGCTGATCCGGCAGCTGTTCGCCGACTCCCACCTCGAAGAGCTGTGGGAGCGCAAGCAGTTGGACCTCCCGGAGCCCGATCCGCTGCCACGCGGTGGCAAGGCCATCGAGCAGGCGCTTGGTGAACGCCTCACGGACATGCAGCGGCTGCTGTCCGACCTCCAGTCCTTCGCGGACCGGCAGGCCGCTTCGATGGCCGACCGTTTCGCCCCGCGCCCCGCCATCGACAAACTCCTCCAGAGCGTGGATCCCTTCCTCGCCGAACGCATCGTCAGAGGCGTCCCGGGCAGCGACGAACCGATCGCCCGGCTCGGCTTCCTCGGCATGCTCGACAGCCGCTCCCGCGCTCCCCAGCGCCCGCCGGGCGTGACCGACCAGCCGCCCAAGACCCCCAGGATCAAGGGCCGGCTGGCCGGTATGTCACCGGCCCGCTGGGGCGACGACGACGTGCAGGCGGCGCTCCAGGAGCAGGACCTCTGGTACCAGTGGCGCAGCCGGACCGTGTGGCACGAGACCTGGCGGGAACAGCAGCAGCAGTGGCAGCCCCCGGCGGCCACCGCCGGGGCCGACCTCGGACGCCTGGTCAACGCCTTCCGCAAACACTCCGACCAGGAACGCAAGGTCTCCGCGCAGAAGGGCCTCGAACTGTACGAGGACCGCACCGGGATCTCGTATCTGCTGCCGCCGCAGCGCACCCTCAACCACTTCTACGAGGACGTCGTCACCCGGCTGATCCGACGGGAGGGAATGCGCGAGAACGACGACGAGGCCGCGCTCCTGCTCAGGATGATCGACGGGGACACCTGGCGCGAGGTCCACACCCTCAGCCGCCGCAATCCGGACAACGCGGTCGCGGTCGTCAAGGCACAGCTGGAGGGCCGCATCACCCGGCTGTTCGCGGAGAGCGGCGAACACCTGGAGGAACGGCCGCTGCTGCCGGCCATGGGCACCCTGCTGGCCGCCGCGGCGGGTGACGCGGACGCCGCCGACCAGGTCAGCAAGGAGGCGCTCGATCTGTTCGGCCGCAAGCTGACCGGGCTGCTGCCGGTGGGCTTCACCCCGGAGGGCACCGGGCCGCTGCGGGTCCTCGTCACCCACCCGCGCGTGCAGGCCGTGGAGGAGGTGCAGGAGTACCTCGGCAAGGCGCTGCGGCTGCCGTCCGACGCCAAGAACTCGGTGGAGTACCGGGGAGTGGAGAGCGACTCCGTCACCGTGGTCCTCTTCCGCAGCGAGATGAGCCTCACCCAGGTGCCCGAAGCCCGCAAGGTGCTGCGCCAGTGGGCCAGGGCGAAGGACTCCGAGCAGGCCCAGGACGTACTGCGCTGGCGGCAGCGGCTCGGCTACCGGGACAGCTGGATGGTGAGCAGCGAGGAGGACCGCCGCGTCATCCTGCACCGGCTGCTGTGCTGCATGTGGAACGGCCAGGTCGACGTGGTGGACGGCGACCCGGCGTCGCCGGAGCGGCTGAGGCTGCGGCTGTTCCCCGAGAAGGGCGCCCATGTACCCGGCGTCCGGCTGCGGTTGGGGGACTTCCCCGGCGGGGTGTCGAGCTGGGCGGAGCTGCTGCGGTCGTACGAACGCTGGACCGTTCTCGACGACGAACGGACCGTGGAGGACTACTGCCGCGAACTGATGGGAACTCAGCCGCTGGGTCTCGCCAGGAGCGCGAGCGAACCGCATCCGCTCTTCGTCGAACTCGTCGAGAAGACCGCCCCGCGTCAGCTGGAGCTGCTGGCCGACCGCCGACAGCGCGGCGGCGAACGGGTCGAGGGATGGGTGCGCCCGCTGTGGGAGTTCTGGGCGAAGGCACTGCCGGCCGCGCTGGACACCGAGTTCGGGGACCAGCGCGCCGTCCAGCCGACCCTGCGCACCCTGCTGGAGCACGTACGCGGCGGAACTCCCGCGCCGCGCGTCCGTAAGGAGTTCCCCGAACCCCGGCATGCCGTGTCCGATGACGACGACTGGGGCACCGCACCGCGCGCCTCCTTCGACAAGTACCCGAGCGGCACCGAGGAACGTCCGCGCCGCGCGTCCGTGGACGACTACGACGACGGGTACGACGCCGAACGCGCCGAACGCGCCGAACGCGGTGATCGGGGTGACCGCGCCGACCGGGCCGATCGCGGTGACCGGGGCGACCGTGTCAACGGGCGCTCCGACGGCGCCGACCGGCCCTCGGTGCCCTGGGACGAGCCCGGTGACCCCGGCCCGTACGGCGACGAAGGCGAGCGCGAGCGCTCCCGCCGCAATCCCTGGGACGGTGACCCGGAGTGAAGACGTCCGAAGACCTCGGCACCGTCATCCAGCTGGACCTGCGCAGCGGCGCGGCGGAACTCGACACCGCCAAGGCCCTGCGGGCCAGTGTCGCCCGGCAGTTGGGCCGGGCCGGGCTGCCCGAACCCGACGACCCGCTGTTCCTGGTGGTCGACACCCCGGCCGGGCTGACCGACCACCAGCGGCAGTACGAACTGCTCACCGTCTACCGGGCCGTGGGCGAGGTCAGGATCCTGGTCCTGCTGGTGGGCAGCGCACCCGGTTCGTACGCGGGTGAGGACGAGGCCTTCCAGCCCGACCGGCGCCTGGTGCGGCCCGCGGTGCTGCGGGCCTCGGGCACCGCCCTGCTGTGGGCGGGCGATCTGCGCTCCGCGCGCACGGCGCTGGAACAGCCCGAGCCCGACGCCCCGGAGGCGCTCGCCGTCCTGGTGGACGTGCTGTCGGTCCCGGACGTCTATCTGAAGGTCCTCGACGGCCTCGGGTCGCTGCCCGACGCCGTCGCCGCGCCCGGTGTGCGGCTGCTGGAGCAGGACCTGCCGCTGGAGGTGCGCGACCGGGCCTGGCGCGACGCGCTCCTCAGGTTCGCGGGCGAGGACGGCGAACTCGCCCCCGACCTGCTGGTGACCGCCTCCTCCGGCGCCGATCTGCCGGAGCCGCTGCGCAGTCTGGTGGCGGGCCGGGGCGGCCGCGACCAACGGCACCGCGAGCCGGGCGGCGTGGCGGACAGCACGTACGCCGCCTGCGCGCAGGCCCTCGACTACGCCGAGGACGCGCTGGCCGGACTGCGGTCCCTGCCCGGGCTGTTGTGGGCCTCCCGCAGGCAGGCGTTCGAGGCGGACCTCGACCAGGCGCACCAGGCGATCGACGAGTACCGGGACCTCGTCGGCACGGCTCTGCGCGGCGGCGGCTCCGGTACGGCGCCGTCCGCCGCCGAGACGGCGGCCCGGCTCGGGGCCCTCGGTCTGCGGGTGCCCTCGGCCGAGGGCATGGGGGAGCGGATCGGCGAGGGACTGCGGGAGTTCGCCGGAAAGCTGCTGGGACAGGGGCTCGCCCTGCGGTCCGTGGCCCAGCGCTTCACCGGGCTGGCCGGGCGGGTGGAGCCCGTCCCGGGTTCGGCACTGGTGCGCAAACTCGCCGACCACTCCACCGAAGCGGTGTCCCGGCGGCCCGCCGTGGGGAACGGCCCCGTGGCCACGGGGCGCGGCGCACTGCCCGCGGCGGCCGTGGCGGGGCTCCTCGGCGCCCTGTGGCGGGGGCCCCTGGCGGCGCTGGCGATCGCCGTCCCGCTGGTGTTCGTCGCGGTGGCGCTGCTCGGCGCGTCCAGGCTGCGGGGCGCGGGACGCCCCGGCCGATGGGGCTGGGGACCCCGGGCCGCGGCACTCGGCGGCGCCGCGGCCGGTGTGGCGATCGCGTACGCGGTCGAGCCCCCGCTCTGGCTGAGCGCCGTCGGTCTCCTGGCGGGCCTTTGTGTCGCGGTGGAGACGGCACGCCGACTGTGGCGCGCCGCGATCGACTCCTGGGCGGCCCACCACGCCACCACCGTGCTGCGCAAGGCCCTGGACGGGCTCGACGCGCTGCTGGCCGAGGCGGTCCGTGAACACTGGGCCGTCGAGGAGCGCCTGCACTGCGCCGACGCCGCCCGGTCCGTCGCCGGCATGCTGCGGGCGACGGCGGCCGCCGCGGCCGCCGAGGCGGTGCCGGAGCCCGAACGCCCCACGGTCACCCGCGCCTCCGGCACCGAGCCGCTCGACACGGACGACTGGCTGACCAGTACCTCGGTCCTGGAGACGGACGCGTTCGCGGTGTCCGACGACGGGGACAGCGACTGGGCGAGCGCGTACGCCTGGCAGGACGGGGCTTCGTGGAGCGAGCCCGGCGAGCCCGGCGCGCGGGGTGAGTTCGCGGAGTCCGCCGGGCCCGCCGAGCCGTGGGCGGACCGCACCGCGGGGGTTCCGCGCTGGCTGGACCGCGAGAACGGGGAGGGCGGACCGGAGCTCGTCGCCGCCCTGTCCGGTGATCTGACGGACGCCGCCATGGTGGCGATGGAGCCCTACTGGGGTGCCGTCGAGCGCGGCCAGGCCGGCGCCCTCGCCGTCCGGCGCACCGAGGAACGGGTCCGCGACCTGCTCTCGACGGCCCGCCGCCACCTCCAGCACAACGGCGTACTGGCGCCGCCCCCGTTCGCCGCCGACCACCGCACCCGGGCCGGCTCGGCGAACCTGCTGGGCACCGACCCGCGCCGGGTGGCCGACCTGGTCGGCACGGAGGCGGACCGGCAGGCCGTGGTCCAACTCTCCTCACCCGAACAGGGAACGCTGCTCAGCAGGGACCCGGCGGCCGCGGTGTGGATCAGGTTCGCGCCGGGGGCCGTGCGCGACGAGGTCGAGAAGACCTGGCGGACCACCGGCTGCGTACCGCCGGAGCAGACGCTGTGGACCTCGTCGGGACGCTACGCCGGCCTGGTCCGGCTCACCCCGCTGCGGATGGGCGTGGTGGACACCGTCCGCTCCCGCCAGAACTCCCCGGCCGACGGGCTCGACCCCTACGACCACGAGGACGCGTACGACCACGAGGACGGCGACAGCTGGTGACCCGCACCCCGCATCCCGGCCCGGCGCACCCGTACGACCGAGAGGACGGCAACCGCTGGTGACCAGCACCTCGCACCCCCACCTGACGGAGTCGGACGGTCCGCGCTGGAAGACGCTCGCGTTCACCGTCCCCTCGGGCCGGCGCCGGGTCGCCCCCGTCCGCTTCGGCCCCGAGTCCCGCCGCGATCCGCTGCTGCCCCAGCTGATCCGCAACGGACTGCTCGACGACGAGGGGCAGCAGTGCGTCCAGGTCCGCCTGAACGCCACCGACGCGGCGAACCCGGCCGCGCGCGCCCTGCTCGACGCGGAGGCGGGCACCGCCCTGCAACTGCACCGGGCGCTCGACGACACGGAGTACACGGCGCTCTTCCCGAGGATCGTCGGCTACGAACCGGACGCGGCCGAGCCGTTCCTGCTGTACGCCGCGCCGCGCGGCACCGCCATCGCACGTACCCATGTGATGTCCGCGACCGACCAACGGGTCCTCACCCGCGACCTGATGCTCGCTCTGTGCCTGCTCGACAGCCAGGAGCTGGTGCTGCGGGGCATCTCGCCCGCCACCGTGCTCTGGGACGGCGCCTCGGTCCAGCTCTGGGGACTGGAGGGGGCGGCCCGTACCGGACGGCCGAGGAGCCGGTGGGGCCGGGCGCCCTACTGCTCGCCCGAACAGCGCCGGGCTGAGGGGCTCGTCGACTCCCGGGACGCGGTGTGGAGCGCCGCCCAGGTGCTCTACCAGCTGGTGACGGGCAGGCCCGGCCCCGGTGACCGGGCACCCACCGACCTCGGCGAACACCGGGTGCTCGCCGAGACGCTGCGGGGCGCCTTCGCCCCGCTGGCCGCCGACCGGCCGACCCCCGCCGAACTGCTCGACCTGCTGGCACCGGGGGCCGCCCGGCGCGTCACGCTCACCGTGCCCGCCGACGAGACCCGCGCGCACCGGGAGGCGTTCGAGCAGGCGCTGCGCCTCAAGCAGCAGGCACCCGTCACCCACCAGGAGTCCAGGACACCGGCCGGGCGCAGCAGCGACGGCCGGGTGCTGTGCCCGTACTGCCTGGAGCACATCCAGCTCGACCTCGCCTCACTCTTCGTCACCGACAGCAGGATGCAGTACAAGCCGCTGGACGTCTCGACGATCGGCAACGCCCTGCGCCGCCAGGACGTCATGCGAGGCGCCGTCCAGAAGTGCACCGCGGACCGGGACTTCCCCGAGCACTTCATCCCGGTGCCCTACCTCACCTACGGCCGCCCGCTGACCGTCGCGATGGTCGGTCAGTCGTCCACCGGCAAGAGCCATCTGCTGACCCAGATGATCGCGGAGATCACCGACGGCGGCCTGGAGCCGTTCGGTCTGAAGTGGCAGTCCGTAAACCCGGAGCAGCACGCCCGGTTCGTACGGGAACGGGTGCAGCCGCTGCGCAACGGCAAGGTCCTCGACCACACCGGCGCCCTCGGCCTGGACGGCTTCGCCCGCTTCGTGGAGTCCCTCCTCATCACCGACGCCCACGGGCAGGTACGGCCGGTCGCCTTCTTCGACCTCGGCGGCGAGGACCTCGTACGGACCGACGCCGCGCTGCGCTTCCTGCTCGGGATCGACGCCCTGATCTTCGTCGTCGATCCGGCGCTGGCCCTTCCGCTGCCGCATCTGGACCACGCCAGGGAACGCTGGGGTGTCGAGGTGAACCGGGACGGCGACCTCGCCTTCGGCACCGTCCTCGACCGGCTGCCGAAGAACGGACCGTATCTGGACGTGGCCGCCGCGATGGTGCTCGGCAAGGCGGACCTCCTGCGGTTCCAGCCGCCCGTCGACCGCTGGCTCGGCCAGGCGCCGGCCACCTCCCTGGACCCCGAACGGATGCGTGAGGAGAGCCGGGACGTGTACGGGCTGCTGCGACAGCACGCCGGGCCGGCCTGGCTGCGTCCCTTCGACGCGATCCGCCGGTGCACCCTGCATGTCGCGTCGGCCACCGGCGGCCAGGAGGACCAGGGCCGTTATCCGGCGGGGGCGGGGCCCCGGCGGGTGCTGGAGCCGCTGCTCGCGCTGCTGGCGCTGCACGGGATGGTCGAAGTGCCGGGCGGCGCCGAGGCGTTCGCCGTGGGAGAGGCGCCCGCGTTCGAGGCGGTGCCGTCGGGGAGGGCCGGACGAACCGGGGGAGCGGTGGGAACTGTGAGGGAGACGAAGTGAGTGACTTCGGGGATCGGAGGAGTCCGGCCACCCACGGGGAACAGGCCGGCGCGCACGGGCCGGGCGATGGCGGCACCGGAGGCTCGGTGCACCAGGTCGTCTTCCGGTGGGACGGCAACCAGGGCCGCCAGGGCACCGGCATGAAGGCCGTCGCCCATTCCTGCTCGGCCGGGCGCGCCGAGGAACTGGGGCGGGAACTGGGCCCGCTGCTGTGGGTGTCCGGTACGGCCGCCTCGCGGCAGAGCGTCGTACGCACCCTGTCCCGCGACGGCGACGTCATGCTCGTCCAGCGCTGGCCCACCACCGACCGCGGCGGCCGGCCCAGCACGATCAGCCATGTCCTGATCGGTGACCCCGGAACCCTGAAGACCCGCCAGTGCCTCGGCCTCTCCTACGGCGGCTGGGGCAGCCGGGAGTCCGCCGAGAAGGCCTCCGGACGCCAGCGTGTGATCGAGTGCGCGCAGCTCGACGCGCTGGCGCGCAAGCGGCTCCCGGCCATGCTGGAGCTGCTGCCGGCGGTCAAGCGCGCGCTGATCCTGGTCGCCGCGGAGTGGCTGCGCGATCCGGCGCAGCGGGTGTCGCTGCTCGCGGAGGACAAGGGGCAGCCCGGCTGGCCGGACCAGGACGCCGTGCCGGTGGCGTATCTGGGGCTGTTCCTGCTCTTCGGGCCCTGGCTGGGGCAGGAGTGGACGTTCGCCACCCACGACACGGTGGACACCCATCAGCTGCGTCTGACGTGCGTCCCGCGCTGGGAGCCGGACGCGGGCGGGGCCGGTCCGCTGGCCCGGGTCATGGGCCGTCGGGTCACCCCCCAGTTCGAGCACAAGGCGGCGGCTCGACTGGTGGACCACCTCCTCGACCACCTTCTCGCGCACCCCGAGGCCGCCCCCGGGGTGCCCCAGCTGGTCGAGGAGCTGGCCGGCGGCGCGGAGCTGGAGTGGACGCGGCGGCGCGTCCTGCTGAACGAGATCCTCAGCACCGACCGCCGAACCGGCACGCGTACCGACGCGCCCGCGCCCCGCTCTGCGGAACCGGGCCCGGCCGGGGAGGGGGACGAGGACCAGGAGCGGACCGGGACGACGCCCGCGCCGCGGCCCCCGAAGCCGTACGCGTACCCAGACCCGTACCTCGACCCGCACCCGGATTCGTACTCGGACCCGTATCCGGACACGTATGGGGACCCGCATTCGAACGCGTATGCGGACCCGGCGCCCGCGGATTCTCCCGCCGCGGATTCTTCTCCCACGGCCCCTGCGCGACCCCTGCGGACGCCGGTCCAGACGCCGGTCCAAACGCCCGCCCACGAGGCGTACGGACTCCACGAGGACCTCCGTGACCATCGGCGCGGGAACCACATGCAACGCGGTCTCCTGGCGGCGCGTCTGCGTACCCTGCCCGACGAGTTGCTCCTGCGCGAGCTGCGCTCCGCCGATCTGCCGGCGGAGTCCGTGGAGCTCCTGCTCGACGAGCTGGGGACCGACCATCGCGTCCAGGAGCGCCGACCGGAGATGCGGCACGACCTGTGCGCGGAGGTGCTCCACAACGGCCTGTACTGCACGCCGTACGGACAGGGACCGGAACCCGTTTCCCGGACGGCCATGGTCACCCGGGCCGCCGACCTCTTCACCTGGGCCGTCGCCCCGCTGGCCCGGGACGAACGCTATCTGCGCGATCTGCGCGAGCTGCTCCACCGCATGACCCGGGACAGCCACCCCACCGGGGGCAACTGGCTCCGCCAGAGCATCATCGCCCCGGCGAACGGCCAGGCCCCCGACCTGCCGCCCGTCCTGTGGCAGCAGATCCTGCGGGACGTGCTCAGCCGGGGCGAGCGAGTCCCCTCCGCCCCTCGGTCGCCCTACGCCGTCCCGGCGCCCACGACGGCCCCGGAACCCTCCTCCACCCCGCCGAGACCGCCCACCCTCACGTCCCGGCTCTCCGACCTGGCGAACAACCCGGGCTGTGTGATGGGAGCAGGCTTCGGCGTGATCGCCGTACTCCTGACGATCGTCCTCATCGCCCTGTGAACACGAGCCCGCCTCCCCGCCACCGGCTGTCCGGGCGATCAGGTGTCCTCGGTGTGTCCGGGGCGGGGCAGGGCAGGAGTGGGGAGGGCCATCGCTCGGGTGGGCCATGGCCGCTCGGGATCACCAGTGCTAGAAAGGTCACATGGCGAATCGTTTCGCCGGTTTTCGCCGCTTTTCACTCAGGCCACTGGTCAGCAGGAGCCCGCGAAGCGTAGCCGGGCAGGTGTTCGTACTTCAGGTGGCCTTGGTCGTGCTGCTCGTGGCCTGCGGTGTGTTCGCCCTTGCCCTGCAGTCGGAGCGGGACACCACCGCCGAGGCCAAGCGCCGCTCCATAGCCACGGCGGAGACCTTCGCGCACTCTCCCGGGGTCGTGGCGGCACTGCGGACCCCCGACCCGAGCAAGATTCTCCAACCGGCCACCGAGGCGGCCCGCAGGGCCGCCGGGGTCGAC
Source organism: Streptomyces sp. NPDC058086 (assembly GCF_042885015.1). Taxonomy (NCBI): domain Bacteria; kingdom Bacillati; phylum Actinomycetota; class Actinomycetes; order Kitasatosporales; family Streptomycetaceae; genus Streptomyces; species Streptomyces sp. NPDC058086. The sequence goes on from NZ_JBHVST010000030.1 coordinate 91,148, forward strand.
TTCATCGTGGTCATGGACACCAAGGGCATCCGCTACACCCACCCCATACCGAGCCTGATCGGAAAGCGGTTCGTGGGCACGATCGGGCCGTCGCTGGCGGGCAGGGTCTACACGGAGAGCGTCCACGGCCCGCTCGGCCACGAGGTGCAGGCCACCGTTCCCATCAAGGACGGCACGGACAAGGTGGTGGGCCTGGTGTCGGCCGGTCTGAAGGTCAAGAACGTGACCAGTGAGGTGGACCGGCAACTACCGATCATCCTGGGCGCCGGGGCCGGGGCGCTCGTGGTGTCCACCGGGGTGACGGCACTGGTGGGCCGACGGCTGCGACGGCAGACCCACAGCCTGGCCCCGGACGAGATGACCCGCATGTACGACCACCACGACACGGTGCTGCACTCGGTACGCGAAGGAGTGCTCATCGTCGCCGGCGACGGGCGGCTGCTGCTGGCGAACGACGAGGCCAGACGGCTGCTGGAGCTGCCCCCCGACGCCGAGGGGCGGCTCGTGTCGCAGCTGTCGAACCTCGAACCCGAGACGGTGGAGCTGCTCGTCTCCGGGCGTGAGGCCACCGACGAGGTGCACTTCGCCGGGGAGCGGTTGCTGGCGGTCAACCAGCGGCCCACGGGGCGCGACGGAGGCATCGAGGGAACGGTGGTGACGCTGCGCGACTCCACCGAGCTCCAGGCGGTCACCGGCAGGGCGGAGGTCGCACGGGAGCGGCTCAAGCTGCTGTACGACGCAGGACTCGGCGTCGGTACCACTCTGGACGTGCGGCGCACCGCCGACGAGCTGGCGCGGGTCGCCGTCCCCCGCTTCGCAGACTTCGTCACCGTCGATCTGGCCGACGCCGTGCTGCACGGCGAGGAGCCGGCCCCCACGGCGACGGACCTGCGACGCATCGCCGTGTGCGGCATCCGGAACGACCATCCGCTCTACGAAAGGGGCCGACTGATCGACTTCGTGCCCTCCACGCCCCAGGCGCGCGGCTACGGCAGCGGCCGCTCCGAACTGGTGACGGACCTGTCGACCGCCGTGGGCTGGCACGCGCAGGACCCGGAGCGCACCAAGGAGATCATCGACTACGGCATCCACTCCCTCATCGCCGCCCCGATCCAGGCCGGCGGTGTCGTGCTGGGCGTGGCCAACTTCTGGCGCGCCAAGCAGCACGAGCCCTTCGACGAGGAGGAGCTGTCGCTGGCGGAGGAACTGGTGGCCCGTGCCGCGGTCAGCATCGACAACGCCCGCCGCTACACCCGCGAGCACGCGCTGGCGGTCACCCTCCAGCGCAGCCTGCTGCCGCGGGCGCTGCCCGAGCAGAGCGCCCTCGACGTCGGCTACCGCTACCTGCCCGCCCAGTCGGGCGTGAGCGGGGACTGGTTCGATGTGATCCCCCTGCCGGGCAGCCGGGTGGCGCTGGCCGTCGGCGACGTGGTCGGCCACGGGCTGCACGCCGCCGCCACGATGGGGCGGCTGCGGACCGCGGTGCACAACTTCTCCACCCTCGATCTGCCCCCCGACGAGCTGCTGAGCCATCTGGACGACCTGGTCGGCCGGATCGACCAGGACGAGCGGGACACGGATGGTGCCGCGGGCGTCGTGGGCGCCACCTGCCTGTACGCGATCTACGACCCCGTGACGCGCCGCTGTGTCATGGGACGGGCGGGGCACCTGGCGCCCGCGCTGGTCCACCCCGACGGAACCGTCACCTTCGTGGACGTGCCGACCGGGCCTCCCCTCGGCCTGGGCGGCCTGCCGTTCCAGACCGCCGAACTGGACATCGCGGAGGGCGCCCAGCTCGTCCTGTACACCGACGGCCTCATCGAGGACCGCAGACGCGACCTGGACGTGGGCATGGAACTGCTGCGCGAAGCACTGGCGGGGCACCCCGACCGGTCGCCCGAGGAGAGCTGCCAGGCCGTGCTGGACGAGCTGCTGCCCGGGCGTCCCAAGGACGATGTCGCCCTGCTCATCGCCCGCACCCAGGGGCTGCCGCCCGACCGGATCGCCGACTGGGACGTGCCGCTCGACCCGGCCGCCGTGTCCGGGATGCGCGACACCGTGTCCCGGAAGCTCGACGAGTGGGGCCTGTCCGAGCTCGGCTTCAGCATGGAACTCATCCTGAGCGAGCTCATCACCAACGCCATCCGCTACGGCTCCGAGCCGATCCACGTACGGCTGATCCACGACCGTACGCTCATCTGCGAGGTGACCGACAGCAGCAGCACCTCGCCGCATCTGCGCTACGCGGCGACCATGGACGAGGGAGGCCGGGGCCTGTTCCTGGTGTCGCAGATGGCCGAGCGCTGGGGCACCCGGTACACCCCCCAGGGCAAGGTCATCTGGGCCGAACAGGCACTGCCGCGGGTCACCGGGCAGCCCCGCCCGTGAACGCTGTCGGCAAGGATCGAGCTGGGCGCCCGGGGCGCGCTCAGGCGTGCGGAACCAGGTTGAGGTTGTGCCCCTTGCTGCGCACCACGCTCGCCGTGCACCAGTGGGCTTTCATGCCCTTGACCGTGTTGAAAAGGGCTCGTACGCCCCGACGGCCACCTCGGCCATGTCGCCCGCGGCACCGGTCTGGAGGGGCTGCGGGCCTACCTCGCCCGCTGGTTGCCGACTGAGCGCGGCTGACGCGTCGTACGCCAGCAGCCGTCGTTCTGAGTATGAGTTCGGTATGAGCCCGGTGTGACGACGGCGATGGCGGTGAGTGCGCTGGCAGGGCGGGGTCGGCGTGTTCGCACGGGTCTCGCGTCGGCCGTGGCCCTGCCGGCCACTCTTACCGAGGGTGAACGGCGTGTTGGTGACGGTGACCGCGGCGGGCGTATGCTGTGCGCTGTTTGTTTGAGGCACCTCGTTCGGTGAGGCGTCTTCACGGACACAGGCCACTGACCCGACGACGTCGAGAGACGCCCAGGTTCAGGACACCTCTCCCCGACTTAAGGGGTGAGGCCAAGTGGCTTCCCGCCCGCGGGTGGGATCACGCCGTGGAGTGCCAAAGCTCTGACGAGTTGGGGTGAACCAGGAGCATTGCGTCCTGGTCCGCTCCTTGCCGAGTCGTCGCGACACCTCTGTGGTGTCCCCGGCCGGAAGGAGGCGAGAGATGGACAGTAGTCCGGGCCATAGTCGGGCCCATTCCGCGTTGTCCTCGTCGTTCTCGCCGTCCTGCCGCGGCACGAGGCAGCCGATCACTCCCTGACCACCGTCCGGCACCGTCGCCGGACGCCGGCGCACGCCTACCCGTCCCAGCGGTCGGCCTGCACAGATCTCCTGGTCAGGGCACTTGGTGCTGCCTGGTGCCGCCCGGTGCCCCGTCGTCTTGCCGGGGCAAGGGGGTGTTCACCTTGACCACCAACACTCTGCTCATGTCCACCACCGCCCGCCTGCGCGGCCGCCGCGTCCAGCTGGAACGGCGTGCCACCGCGTCCAAGGCGGTGCGCGCGTCCCTGGTCTCGCTCGCAGGTCTGATCGGCGGGCCGGTCACCAACCAGGCCGGGGAGGAAGTCGGCCGGGTCGTCGACGTCGTCGCCCGGCTCTACGGCGCCGACCCCTACCCGCCGGTGACCGGCCTGGTCATCCGAGTCGGCCGCCGCCACGCTTTCCTGGCCGCCGACACCATGGAGAAGCTCCACGCCGGGCGGGTCGCCCTGCGCAGCGCCCGTCTGGACCTGCGCGAGTACGAGCGCCGTCCCGGTGAGGTGCTGCTCGCCCGCGACGTCCTCGACCATCAGCTCGTCGACGTCGACGGGGTGCAGGTCACCCGTGCCGCCGACCTGTACCTGGCCCCGCTGGCCGACCGGGTGGTACTGGTCGGGGTGGACGTCAGCCTGCCGACCCTGTTGCGCCGCCTCGGGCCGCGCCGGTGGCAGGCCCGCCCGACCCCGGAGCGGGTGCTGGACTGGCAGGCCATGGCCCCGTTCGCCGAACACGCCACCGACGGCCCCGCCCAGGTCCAGCTGCGCGCCTCCCGGAGCGCGCTGCACCGGTTGCGCCCGGCCGACCTGGCAGACCTGCTCGAAGACCTCGGCCGGACCGAGCGGCAGCAGCTGCTGCACATGCTGGAGCCCGCCGCCGCGGCGGACGCGCTGGAGGAGATGGAACCGGCCGAGCTGGAGAACCTGCTGCGCGAGGCCGACCCCGCCCACGCCGCCCGGCTGGTGGAGGAGATGGAGCCGGACGAGGCCGTGGACGCGCTGCGCGACCTGCACGAGGACGAGCGCGAGCGGCTGCTGGAGCGTATGCCCGCCGCCGAGGCCGCGCACCTGCGCCGGCTGTTGGCCTACCCGGAGGACACGGCGGGCGGTGTGATGACCACGCTGCTGGTCACAGCCCGACGCGAGCAGAGTGTCGCCGAGGTCCGCGCCGTACTGGCGGCGCAGTCCGAGCACCGTACCGAGATCGACGCGATCGCCGTGGTGGACGACGACGGCCGCCTGGTCACCGACATCGCGCTGTTCGACCTGGCGGTGGCCGAGGACACCACAAAGGTCGCCGATCTGACCGGCTGGCTCGCCCAGTTCGGCCCACCCTCGACCGCGCACCCCGACACCCGCCTGGCCGAGGCCGCCGAACAGTTGGTCGCCGCCCGTGTCTCCTCCCTCCTGGTCGTCGACGACCAGGGGCGTCCGATGGGCCGGATTCTGGCCGACGACGTCCTCGACACCCTGCTGCCCGAGCGCGGGCGCCTGCACTTCCGGAGGTTCCTGCAGTGACCCGCGATCTCGACACCACCGCGGCCCCGCCGGTCTCCGCGACCGCCCCCGGCCCCCGGCGGCGGGGCCTGGGGCGCCTCGCTGTGGTTGCCGCCATCGCCGGGCCCGGCCTCGTCGCCGCGAACGCGGGCAACGACGCCGCCGGGATCGCCACCTACGCCTCGGCCGGCTCCCAATTCGCCTACGGCACGCTCTTCTTCATGGTGCTGGTCACCGTCGCCCTGGTCATGGTCCAGGAGATGGCCGTCCGCCTCGGCGCGCACACGGGCAAGGGCCTGGGCGCGCTGATCCGCGAACAGTTCAGCCTGCGGCTGACCGGGCTGGCGGTGTTCTGCCTGCTGCTGGCCAACACCGGGCTGGTCGTCAGCGAGTTCGCCGGGATCGGCGCCGCCTTCGAACTCCTCGGCGTGCCCAAGTGGGCGGTCATCCCGCCGGCCGCGATCCTGCTGTGGTCACTCGTGCTGTTCGGGTCCTATCGGTGGGCCGAACGCATCTTCCTGATCATGTCGCTGGCGTTCTTCGCCTACCCGATCGCGATGATCCTCGGCCACCCGCACTGGGGCGAGGTCGGCAAGCACCTGGTCGTCCCGCACATGGAGCCGAGCAAGAGCTTCATCCTGCTGGCAGTCGCCCTGATCGGCACCACGGTCAGTCCGTACATGCAGTTCTACGCGGCCGCAGGCGTCGTCGACCGCGGCGCCAAGCCCGAGGACTACAAGCTCATCCGCGCTGACGCCATCCTCGGCGCCGTCTTCGCGTGCGTCATCAGCCTGACCATCATCATCGCCACCGCCGCCGCCATCGGCGGCACCGGCCCGCTCAACTCGGCCGCCCAGGCCGCCGAAGCCCTCAAACCGGTCGCCGGGCAGAACGCCGAACTCCTCTTCGCGCTCGGCCTGATCGGCGCCTCCGCGCTGGCCGGAGCGGTGGTGCCGCTGTCGGCCAGCTACGCCATAGGAGAAGCCGCCGGGGTGGAACGCTCCGTCTCCCGCAGCTTCCGCGACGCGCCCCTGTTCCTGGGCCTGTTCACCGCGCAGATCGTCCTCGGCGCCACGGTCGCGATGACCCCGGTCGACGTCATCCAACTGCTCATCGGCACCCAGGTCCTCCAGGGACTGATCAGCCCCATCGTGCTGGTCTACCTGCTGGTCCTCACCAACCGCCGCTCCCTGCTGGGCAAGGCGGCCAACAGCCCGCGCTACCGCATCGCCGCCACCACGGTCGTGGTCGGCGTCGCGGGCATGTCCACCATCCTGCTCGTCCAGACGGTCCTGGGCTGGTTCGGCCTCGGCTGATCCCCACCCCGAGAGGAAGTCGTGTCATGAAGAAGTACGGCCCCTACGTCGTGGCCACCGCCGTGCTCGCCTGGCTCACCACCATCGTGCTGCTGATCGCCCTCGACCCCCAGCCCGCCCCCTGACCTCGCGCCCGGCCGCGCATGAGGTCTGCTTTCCAAGGGCCGGCGGCTGCGACGGGAGGGGCTGAAGGCGTACAGGTCCAGGCAGTCGGGCAGCCGACTCGGCGGGCGATGAACCCGCGGCCCGTCAAGCACGTGCGCAACCTCGGGCGGTCACAACCAGCCGTTGCGCTTGAAGCCCCGGTGGATGAGGAAGCAGGCGATGGCGATGACGGCGAGGGCGAGCGGGTAGCCGAAGCGCCAGTGGAGTTCGGGCATGTGGTCGAAGTTCATGCCGTAGACGCCGCACACCATGGTCGGTACGGCGATGATCGCGGCCCAGGCGGTGATCTTCCGCGCGTCTTCGTTCTGGGCGACGGTGACCTGGGCGAGGTGGGCCTGGAGGATCGAGTCGAGCAGGGCGTCGAAGGCTGTGATCTGTTCCGTGGCGCGCGCCAGGTGGTCGGCGACATCGCGGAAGTACGCCCTTATCTCGGGCTCGATGATGCGCGTCGGCTGCGTGGCCAGCACCTGCAGGGGGCGGCCGAGGGGCACCACGGCCCGTTTGAGTTCCAGGAGTTCGCGCTTGAGCTGGTAGATACGGCCCGCGTCGGCGGCCTTGGAGCCTTGGGGTGAGAAGACGTCCGTTTCCACCTGGTCGATGTCGTTCTGGACGGTATCGGTGACGGTGAGGTACTCGTCGACGACGTGGTCGGCAATGGCGTGCAGCACGGCGGCCGGGCCCTTGGCCAGCTGGTCCGGGTCGGCTTCGAGGTCCTCGCGCAGCGGGCCCAGGGAGCCGTGGCGTCCGTGGCGGACGGTCACCACGAAGTCGGGGCCTGCGAAGACCATGATCTCGCCGGTGTCGACGACCTCGCTGGTGGCGGTGAGCTCTTCGTGCTCGACGTAGGCGACCGACTTGAAGACGGCGAACAGGACATCGTCGTACTGCTCGACCTTGGGCCGCTGATGGGCATGGACGGCGTCCTCGACGGCGAGCGGGTGCAGGCCGAACAGTTCGGCGACCCGGGCGAACTCCGTCTCGGTCGGCTCGTGCAGTCCCAGCCAGACAAAGCCGTGGCCGCGTTTGCGCACGCGGGCGACGGATTCCTCGACCGTGGGGGCGGTCTCCTGGCGGATGCCGTCGCGGTAGATGACACAGTTGACGACGGTGGAGCCGAGCGGGGAGCGGGCCGGGTGGCTGAGGTCCACCGGGCGCCCTCGCCGCGCGAGACGGGCGACTTTGCGCAGGTTGCCGACCATCGACATGCAGTACTCCTTCGCCGAGATCCGGCCAGTGTGCCAGGAGCAGGTAAGGCGCCTGCCAGAGCCGGTGCCTGCGGCGGAAGGCTCGGCAGAAAGAGAAGCATCCCGTGACAGTGACGGCCAGTCGCCGGACGACACGAGCCAGCGAGGCGTCGGCCCGTAGCGCCGAACTCCTACCTTGGTGTGGCCCGCTGGCTGGGCCTGGGGTCGTCACAGGCTCAGCCGGTTCGGCAGCACGCAGACGACGACGTCAGTACTGGCCTCAGTGCGGCAGCCGGCCGGAGGCCGCACTGGTTCTGCAGGCTCTGGTACCGCCGGTGCAGCGGCTCGACCGGCGTTCGCCGCGCAACTCCGCAGCCACGGGACCGCCTACCGGATCGTGGACCGCTCGCTCGACCGGGCCCGCGTAATACGGGATGCCGCAGATGGAGAAGTTCGGGTAGGCGTCGGTCACCACCACGGCGACCTCGCTGTCGGGATCCAGCTCGCGGGCGCGCAGGGCCGCGCTGACGCCGGCATCACTCCGGCGAGTTCACGTTCGAGGGCGGCCTTCGGCTTGGCGCCCACGATGGTCCACACGACCTCGCCGCCCTTGTAGAGGTGCAGCGTCGGGATGGACATGACGCCGTACCGGGCGGCGATGGCCGGGTTTTCGTCGCGTCGCTGTGCTCATGCCTGGGGCTCCGGCGCGATCTCCTTGATCAGGCCCTCGATCAGCACCTTGATTTCGTCCCGGATCGGACGTACGGCCTCGACGCCCTGGCCCGCCGGGTCCTCCAACCGCCAGTCCAGGTACCGCTTGCCCGGGAAGACGGGGCAGGCGTCGCCGCAGCCCATGGTGATGCAGACGTCCGACTCCTTCACCGCGTCGACGGTGAGCATCTTCGGGACCTCGGCGGAGATGTCGATGCCGACCTCGCGCATGGCCTCGACGGCGGCCGGGTTGACGCCTGCGCCAGGGTTGGAGCCGGCGGAGCGGACCTCGACACGGTCCCCGGCCAGGTGGGTCAGCCACGCGGCGGCCATCTGGGAGCGGCCGGCGTTGTGGACACAGACGAACAGCACGGAGGGCTTGTCGGACATCAGAGGTCTCTCTTGTCTCACGAACGGCATCAGGTGCGACTGATATCAGCACCCGCTGGTGTCAGTCACCACTGATATGAAAGTATCAGTCCATGCTGACGTCGGTCGACACTGATCTGATCCGGGTTCTGGCCGACCCGCTCAGGCTCCAGATCGTGACCTTGCTCGCCAAAGAGACGCTGTGCACCACCCACCTGGTGGAGGAGACCGGTGCCCGGCAGACCAACCTCTCCAACCATCTGAAGGTGCTGCGCGAGGCCGGGTTCGTCGAGACGGAGCCGTGCGGCCGGTACATCTACTACCGGCTCAAGCCCGACGTCCTCGCCTCACTCGCCGGCCAGTTCGCCGACCTCGCCGAGTCCGCTCGCACCGCCGCCGAGAACAAGAGGGCCTGCCCATGACCGCCGCCGAAGCCGCCCCGACCGCGGAGTCCGCGACACCTGCCGCTGCCCCCTCCTCCGTCGCGCCCGCGCCGGGTGCCACCCCGCCGCGCACCCCCCTGGTCGCCCGCGCCGCCGCCGAACTCATAGGCACCGCGGCGCTGGTGGCGGTCGTGGTCGGCTCCGGCATCCAGGCCACCGAGCTGACCAAGGACGTGGGCCTGCAACTGCTGGCCAACTCCACGGCCACCGTCTTCGGCCTCGGCATCCTGATCCTCCTGCTCGGCCCGGTCTCCGGCGCCCACTTCAACCCGGTCGTCACGCTGGCCGAGTGGTGGACCGCCCGCCGCGGCGGCGCCGGGGTCACCCTGCGCGAGGCGGCTGTCTATCTGCCCGCGCAGATCGTGGGCGCGATCGCGGGTGCGATCCTCGCGGATGCGATGTTCGGCGAGCCCCTCGTGAAGTGGTCCACACACGACCGCTCGGCCGGACACCTGCTGCTCGGTGAGATCGTCGCGACCGCGGGCCTGATCCTGCTGATCTTCGGCCTGGCCCGCGCCAACCGGCTGCAGTACGCCCCCGTGGCCGTCGCCTCCTACATCGGCGCCGCCTACTGGTTCACCTCGTCGACGTCCTTCGCCAACCCGGCGGTGACCATCGGGCGCGCCTTCACCGACACCTTCGCGGGCATCGCCCCCGGCTCACTCCTGGGCTTCATCGGCATGCAACTCGTGGGCGCCGTGGTCGGACTGGCACTGGTGGCCCTGATCTTCATGCCCGGACGATCGGCCGAATGAGCCACAGGACGCAGGCGGTGGTGATCGGCGGTGGCCAGGCCGGGCTCGCCACCGGTTACCCACCTGCGTCGTCTGGGCCTCGACTCGTCATCCTCGACGCCCAGACCACGCCGGGCGGCGCCTGGCAGCACGCCTGGGGCTCCCTTCGCTTGTTCTCCCCGGCCGCGTACTCCTCGCTGCCCGGCCGCCTCATGCCGGCACAGAGCGGCGAGGCCTGTCCCGACGCGCGGCACGTGGTGGAGTACCTGGCCGACTATGAGAAGCGCATCGTGGCTTCCTCCCATGCCGCCGCAAGTCAGGCGTCCTGAAGACTGTCAGTCATGACCACGACCCCGGAGTCCGACCGTCCCACGGCGTCTGAACAGCAGCGATGGCTGACCCCTGGGGTGCGTGGAATCGGCTCCGGCGGCTTCCTGGCGGACGTCGGCCACGAGATCCCCACCGCTCGGCGTCGAGGCGACGGTGCAGGTCGGCGATGACACGGTCGAATGCCGTTCCCGTCCGGCGGCGCCCGAGGACCTTCGCGCCGCCCACGGGGCCCAGGTGGTTGACGACATCGAAGAGCTTGGCGGCAGCGTTCAGGAGCCGGGCGGAGATCCGGCCGGCGCCGGGCGGCAGCCGCCCGAAGATCCGTAGCAGGACCAGCAGGGGCCGGATCAGGATGTAGCCGAAGAGCATGTGGAACAGCAGCTGCTCGTTGGTCCACCGGGTGCCGTCGGTGAGCCGGCGCAGGTCGGTCTCGGTGGCGTGATCGAGGAGCTGGTGGAACGCCGTACGGGCTCGCTCCATCTCCTCGTGGACGGCCTTGCGGTCCACAGCGGACTCGCTCAACGAACCCACCTCCGCTCTGCAGAGCGTGCTCAGCCCATGGCGCCGAGCATCTGCCCCATCGCCGCGACCACCGACGGTTCCACCCGGTAGTAGACCCAGGTGCCGCGCCGCTCGGAGGTGAGCAGCCCGGCTTCCTTGAGCTTCTTCAAGTGGTGGGAGACGGTCGGCTGCGAGACGCCGACGTCGGAGATGTCGCACACGCACGCCTCGCCACCCTCGTGCGAAGCGACCAGCGAGAACAGCCTCAACCGCACCGGATCGCCGAGCGCCTTGAACATCCGGGCGGTCTTCTCCGCCTCCTCGGCGGTCAGCGGACGCTCGGTGAGGGGCGGGCAGCACGGTGCCACGGCCTCGGAGACCTCGGGCTCCAGCAGCGGCAGCACCTTCATATTCGACATGTATCTATGTTGACATACGTCGAACCAGAGTGGCGAGGGGCGGTTTGCCCCAGTCGAGAGGGTCGTGCCGCGACACGATTACTCACTCCTCCGGTCTAATTTGATAGATGTCTATGTTGACGCTTATCGATACAGGTGCCAAGCTGGCCGCACAAGCCATCGACAAACGTCGAAGCAAAGGGGAACTCAGTGGCTGCGTCCATCAACAGCGTGCTCACCACCGACCAGCTGCCCGTCGTGGTCATCGGAGCCGGCCCCATCGGCCTGGCCGCCGCCGCCCATCTCATCGAGCGCGGCATCGAACCGCTGGTCCTGGAAGCCGGCCCCGCCGCCGGCAGCGCGGTACGGGAGTGGTCGCACGTGAGGCTGTTCTCCACCTGGGGCGAGGTCGTCGACCCGGCCGCCGAGAAGCTGCTGGCGCCCACCGGCTGGGTCCGCCCCGACGGCACGACCTACCCGACCGGCGGCGACTGGGCCGAGCGCTACCTGCAGCCTCTCGCCGACCTCCTGGGCGACAAGGTCCGCTACGGCGCCACGGTGACCGGCGTCGCCCGCGCCGGCCGTGACCGGATCGTCGACGCCGGCCGCGACGAGCAGCCCTTCACCGTGCACATCCAGTCCGCCGACGGCGCCGAGGAGCGGATCACCGCCCGCGCAGTCATCGACGCCTCCGGCACCTGGTCCACTCCGGGCCCTGTCGGCGCGGAGGGCTTGCCCGCCCTCGGCGAGAAGTCGGCCGTCGGCCGCATCTCCTACCGCGTCCCGGACCTGAAGGACCCGGCCGTACGTGCCCGTTACGCGGGTAGGCGCACCGCCGTCGTCGGCTCCGGCGCCTCCGCCTTCACCGCCCTCGCCCTCCTCGCCGACCTGGCGAAGGATGAGGCCGGCACCCACGCGGTGTGGATCCTGCGCCGCGGTATGGGCGCGAACACCTATGGCGGCGGCGAGGCCGATCAGCTCCCCGCGCGCGGCGCGCTGGGCCTGCGTGCCAAGGCCGCGGTCGAGGCCGGCCACGCGAGCGCGGTCACGGGATTCCGTACACAGGCTGTGGAACGCGACGGGGACCAGCTCGTCCTCCTCGCGGAGGGCGGCCGCCGTCTCGCCCCGGTCGACGAGGTCATCGTCCTGACCGGCTTCCGCCCCGACCTGTCGTTCCTCTCCGAGCTCCGCCTCGGCCTCGACGCACGCCTCCAGGCGCCGACCGCGCTCGCCCCGCTGATCGACCCGAACGTCCACTCCTGCGGCACGGTCTACCCGCACGGCGTGAACGAGCTTTCCCACCCCGAGCAGGGCGTCTACCTGGTCGGCATGAAGTCCTACGGCCGCGCCCCGACCTTCCTCGCCATGACCGGCTACGAGCAGGTCCGCTCCATCACCGCCGCCCTCGCCGGAGACCAGGAGGCCGCCGAGCGCGTCGAACTCACCCTCCCGGAGACGGGGGTGTGCGGCGGCGCCGGCCTCTTCGACGAGCCGGAGAACGCCGAGCAGTCCGGAGGCTGCTGCGCGGCCCCCTCCACCCTCCAGATCGGCATCGGTGCTCCGGCCACCGTCTCCGGCGGCTGCTGAACTCCCCACCCACCCCAGGAGGTTCGCCATGACGTCCCGCGTACAGCTCGCCCTCCGTGTTCCCGACCTCGCCGCGTCCATCGCCTTCTACACGAAGCTCTTCGGCACCGAGCCCGCCAAACTCCGCGACGGCTACGCCAACTTCGCCATCGCCGAGCCCCCGCTCAAGCTCGTCCTCATCGAAGGCACCGCAGGCGAGACGACCCGCATGGACCACCTCGGCGTCGAGGTCGAGACGGCCGAGGCGGTCCACGCCGCTACCGCCCGCCTGGGCGAGGCCGGCCTGGCCACCGACGTGGAGAACGACACCACCTGTTGCTACGCCCTCCAGGACAAGGTCTGGGTCCACGGCCCCGGACAGGAACCCTGGGAGGTGTACGTCGTCAAGGCCGACGCCGACTCCCTGGCCAAGCAACAGGGCGGCACCTGCTGCACGGGCCCGGTCGACGCCGCCGTCGAGGCGAAGGAACCGTCCGTCGCGGGCGGCTGCTGCTGATCCGCCGATGGCCGACCTCCACACCGGCGAGGCCGTGACCGGGACGGGAGACCGGTCACGGCCTCGCGCCGCTTTGCCCGCCCTGTGCGCCACCCAGATCACCGGCTGGGGAATCGTCTACTACGCTTTCCCCGTCCTCAATCCACAGAACGCCGCCGCCTTCTCGGGCGCGCTCCTGGTGTCCGCTTCCCCCTGCTCGTGGGCATCGCGGTCGCATGCGTCCTCCGCCTCAGTGCCGATGGTCGGGACCGCCACCCCGGAGGGCACGCAGCAGCCCTTGCCCTGCCAGGCGTCGCGGCCTTCCTTTGTGGCAACGGCGGCGATGACGAGTGCGGCAATGGGATCGGCCCAGGACCAGCCAAGGGTGGCGTTGAGGATCAGGCCGATCAGAAGCACGGCCGAGAGGTACGTGCACAGCAGAGTCTGCTTGGAGTCGGCGACCGCACTGGCGGAGCCGAGTTCACGGCCCGCGCGGCGTTGAGCCGCTGACAGGAACGGCATGACCGCGAGAGAGAGGGCGGCGAGCACGATGCCGGGGATGGAGCGCCCCGCCTCCCCCGTACCAATCAGCGCGCGGACGGCGTCGACAGTGACGTAGGCGGCGAGCGCAAAGAACGACAGCGCGATGATCCGCAGCGTTGTCTTCTCTCGCGCCTCGCGCACGGCGCGCTCACGGGCGGAGAACTGCCAGGCCACCGCGGCGGCAGAGGAGACCTCGATGACCGAGTCCAGGCCGAAGCCGATCAGGGCGGTGGACGAGGCGAGAGTGCCGGCGGTGATGGCGACGATCGCCTCGATGACGTTGTAGGTGATGGTCGCCGCGACCAGCAGACGTATCCGACGGGCGAGCACGTCTCGGCGGGCCGGGGAGGGTCCGAGGGATGTCGCGGTCATCAGCAGCATCCCTTCTCGTCGGCGTCGGCACAGGTGCGGTCGGTCTCGACAGCCACCACAGCGGCACGCAGGTCGTCCAGCGCGTGACCGAGGCGCTCGTCCGCCAGTTCGTAACGGGTGCGTCGGCCGTCGGGCACGGTGACGACCAGGCCGCAGTCGCGCAGGCATGCGAGGTGGTTGGAGAGCCGGGTGCGCGAGATGCCGAGCGCGTCGGCGAGATCGGCGGGGTAGGCCGGGGCCTCGCGCAGCGCGAGCAGGATGCGGCAGCGGATCGGGTCGGCGAGCGCGCGGCCGAACCGGGCCAGTACTTCGATGTCGGAGGTAACAGGCAGCACAGTACGACAGTACATAAATTCCTGAATTCAGGAAAGCGTGGATCGTCGGCTTGGGGGGCCTGCCCCGTAATAGGGAAGAGACGAGTGCCAACATCGCAGGCGAGTGGACCAAACTGGCGCTCTCGGTGCCGGACACCACCCGAACCGTGCTGAGCGAAGCCCGCGACGCCTACGACGGAGCGTGCGAGGCCCTCGCGTGGAGCATCGCGTTCACGTGCCTCGGGACCTGGTCGACACCCGGCAAGCGCAGACCCGTGAGAAGGGAGCAGCCAGGACGTCTCGACGGTCTGCCGGATATTGGGTAGCGCCCAACTGCGCGCGCTTCTAGGCTGAGGACCGCTTCGCGCGGTGGCCGTTGGCTGCCGCTGTCGGCCGGGTGTGAAACGGGAGGTGTGACCGATGGCTGTCTCTGTGATGGGCGCTGCCCGCAACCAGAAGTTCATCCACTCCACCTCCGTGGTCTCCGGCTGACCTCTCTCTTCCCGCGCCAGTGAGCGCGGTGCCGGGGCCACCCATGTGAAGGGTCACCCCTTGTCTTTCTCTTCCTTTCAGCTTCCCGCTTCGCATCCTCTCGCCCTCTACGGCTGGGATGGGGAATGGGAGGCCGAGTTCGCTCCGTACGTGGAACAGGGTCTGTTGCCCGGTCGTGTCGTACGGGTCGACCGTGGTCTGTGCGATGTCGTCACTCCGGCAGGCGTCGTCCGTGCCGATACCGAGTTCGTTGTGCCCCGTGACCCGATGAAGGTCGTGTGTACGGGTGACTGGGTCGCCGTCGACCCCGAAGGTGACGATCCGCGGTATGTGCGGACGCTGTTGCCTCGGCGCACGGCCTTCGTGCGGTCGACCTCGTCGAAGCGTTCCGAGGGCCAGGTGCTGGCCACCAACATCGACTACGTCGTCATCTGTGTGTCGCTCGCGCTTGAACTGGACCTCGGGCGGATCGAGCGGTTCCTCGCGCTCGCGATGTCCTGCTCCAGTGGTGAGGCGCTGCTGCATAGGTCGGCACTCTCCTGGGAGTCCGGTGCGCAGCCCCTGGTCGTCCTCACCAAGGCCGACCTCGTGCCCGAAGCGGCGACGCTCGGACACCTCGTCCAGGATGTCGAGACGGCGGCGCCCGGGGTCCCGGTGCTGCCGGTCAGCTCCAGCGCCGGGGAGGGTCTGGACGTGCTCGCGGCGGTGCTGTCGGGCGGCACGTCCGTCCTCCTCGGACAGTCCGGCGCGGGTAAGTCGACCCTCGCCAACGCACTGATCGGCGAGGACGTGATGGACGTACGGGCCGCGCGTGACGTGGACGGCAAGGGCCGCCACACCACGACGACCCGCAACCTTCTCGCCCTCCCCGGCGGGGGTGTCCTCATCGACACGCCCGGACTGCGCGGGGTTGGCCTCTGGGACGCCGAGACCGGCGTCGGGCAGGTCTTCTCCGAGATCGAGGAGCTGGCCGCCGACTGTCGCTTCCACGACTGCGCGCACGACGCGGAGCCCGGCTGCGCGGTTCTCGCCGCCGTCGACTCCGGCGTCCTTCCCGAACGCCGCCTCGACAGCTATCGCAAGCTGTTGCGTGAGAACCAGCGGATCGTCGCCAAGACGGATGCGCGGGTGCGGGCGGAGATTCGACGGGACTGGAAGCGGAAGGGGGCGGAGGGGAGGGCGGCGATGGACGCCAAACGGGGTCGTTGGCACTGAGCCTGCGCGGAACGGGGGTCCGGGGCTGCGCCCCAGGCCCCCGGGTGTGTTCTTCGGCTGCGGACGGGCGGGGGTTGGTCGCGCAGTTCCCCGCGCCCCTAAGCGCGGGGCTTCGCCCCGCATCCCCCGCCTGCTCGAACTTCTTTGACTGACGGCCGGTGGGGGTTGGTCGCGCAGTTCCCCGCGCCCCTGAGGCGGGGGCTTCGCCCCGCATCCCCCGCTCGCCCGGATTCGTTCGGCCGTCGGCCGGTGGGGGCTGGGCGCGCAGGTCTCCGCGCCGCTTAAGAGCGCTGGCGCGCATCTTTCAGCCCGTCCGGCGGTTGAGGACCGGGGGCTGGGGGGATCAAGGTTTTGGGTTGAGCGTCGTGTCTGAAAGCCGCCAGTCGAAGGGCGGGTGGTGGCGCAGACTGGTAGGTGTGATTGACGCGGAGACCAGGTACGAGGCGGTGCGGAGCAGGGACGCCCGGTTTGACGGGGAGTTCTTCTTCGCGGTGGAGACGACCGGGATCTACTGTCGGCCCAGCTGCCCGGCGGTGACGCCGAAGCGGCAGAACGTGCGGTACTACACGACGGCCGCCGCGGCGCAGAGCTCGGGCTTCCGAGCCTGCCGCAGATGCCGCCCGGACGCCGTCCCCGGCTCCGCGGAGTGGAACGTACGGGCCGACGTCGTAGGGCGCGCCATGCGACTCATCGGGGATGGCGTGGTCGACCGGGAGGGCGTCGGAGGGCTCGCCATCCGGCTCGGATACAGCGCCCGCCAGGTGCAGCGGCAGCTCACCGCGGAGGTCGGCGCGGGCCCCGTCGCCCTCGCCCGCGCCCAGCGCGCCCACACCGCCCGCGTCCTGCTCCAGACCACCGGCCTGCCGATCACGGAGATCGCGTTCGCGGCCGGTTTCGCCAGCGTCCGGCAGTTCAACGACACGATCCGCGCGGTGTACGCCTCGACGCCGAGCGAACTGCGCGCGGCCGCCGCACCACGGGGCGGGACCGGAGCCCGGCGCACCGTCACCCCCACCGCCGGGATCCCGCTGCGCCTCGCCCACCGAGGCCCCTACCAGTCCGCCGCCGTCTTCGACCTGCTCGCCCACGAGGCGGTCCCGGGGGTGGAGGACATAGACGGCACCCCCGGCCGCCGTACCTACCAACGCACCCTGCGCCTCCCGTACGGCACCGGAATCGTCGCGGTGGACGAACGCTCGCGCGGCTGGCTCGACGCCCGGCTCCACCTCACCGACCTGCGCGACCTCACCACCGCCGTCCAACGCCTGCGCCGGCTGTTCGACCTCGACGCCGATCCGTACGCCGTCGACGAGCGGCTGGGCGCCGACCCCCGGCTGGCCCCGCTGGTCGCCGCGCGCCCCGGCCTGCGCTCGCCGGGTGCCGCCGATCCGGACGAGCTGGCCGTGCGCGCGCTGGTGGGGCGGGCGGAGGCCGAGCGGCTGGTGCGGCGGTACGGGAAGGCGCTGGACGCCCCGAGCGGCACGCTCACCCATGTGTTCCCGGAGCCGGCCGTCCTCGCGGAGGCCGAGCCCGACGGCCCCCTCGGCGCGCTCACCACCGCCCTCGCCGAAGGCACCCTGCGGCTGGACGCGGGCGCGGAGCGCGATGAGGCGCAGGAGGCGCTGCTGGCGTTGCCGGGGCTGGACGGCCGTACCGCCGCCGAAATCCGTACGCGCGCGCTCGGCGACCCCGACGTGGTGCCGCCGGGGGTGGATGTGCCGGACGCGTGGCGCCCGTGGCGCTCGTACGCCGTTCAACACCTCAGGGCTGCGGGGGAGTTGGAGTGAAGTCCCCGGGCGGCCGTCGGGAACGTCAGTGTCGCGGTGCCGGAAGCAGGCGCGGTTCCAGGCGCTCCTCGACCGCCCGGTCCCCCTCGCGCCGGACGACGTACGCCCCCTTGCCCGGCGTCTCGCTGACGGTCTCGACGAGTTGCGTACCGCGGTAGACCAGGCCCACGCCGTCGTCGGTGCAGTGGCTGAGCGGCAGCGTGCCCTCGGCGACGAGCCGGTGGACCAGGGGGCGGCGGCCGGGGTCGGTGTCGTAGTGGACGCCGTTTCCGTACGGGAGGAAGCCGAGACCGTTGGTGAGCGGGCGCAGTTCGGGGCCGAAGGAGTCGGTGGTGCCACCCTGGAACCAGCAGATGGATCCGGCGCTCACCCCGCTGAGGACGACCCCGGCCTGCCACGCGCGACGGAGGATCGAGTCCAGTCCGTGTACGCGCCACACGGCGAGCAGGTTCGCCACCGAACCGCCCATCACCCACACCACGTCCTGCTCCAGCACCGCCGCCTCGATGTCATCGAGGTTGGGCATGGGGAAGAGGTGCAGCGGCGTCAGGTCGAAGCCCGCCACGCGCGCCGCCTCGCTCATCCGGGTGGTGAAGTGCTCGGCGTCGCCGATCGCGGTACCGACGTACATGACCCGGGGTCGGCGCCCGTGCACGCCCGACAGTTCGACTGCGTGGTGGACGAGCGCGTCGAAGGTCAGCCGGGTGCGGTCGCCGACGCGGTGACCACCCGACGTGGCCAGGACGGTGGGTTCCGTGGCGGTCATGGTCGGCGACCCTACCAAGCGCCGTCGGGGCTCCGGTCAGTCCTCCAGACCCCAGCTGTGGATGCGCCGGGGATGGATGCGGATCAGTTCCTCGCTGAAGTGCGGCCCCAAGTCGTGGGGGCCGGTGAGGAGTTCGGCCTCGCCCCGGATGTCGATGCCGCGCACCTTCCACGGCTGCCGGCTGACGATGTCGTCGACGACGAGCGCCACCTTCGGGTTCTTCCGCAGGTTGCGCCACTTCTTCGTGGTGCCCATCGCGTAACCGCCGATCAGGATCGTCCCGTCGTCCTGCGGGAAGAAGCCGACGGGGTTCGCCTGCGGCTGCCCGTGGGCGTCTACGGTGGCCAGCCGACCCAGTCGCTGTGTGGTGAGGTAGGCGCGTTCCGCCTCGCTGAATTCGGTCATGGCAGCAGCCAAACACGCTCGTTCGCGGACCGCATCGGGTCCTGGTCCTAGGTCTCCCGACCCAAAGTGGTTCGGACGTCGCTCTGTTCGGGACGATCGAACGATAGGTCCTACGAATCGGTGGTGCGGGTGAGTGGGGACGGCCAACGGTGTGACGTTTCGTTGACGGGCTCGACGGTGAGGGAAGCGATCCCGTATGACCCGCGTGATCAAGGCTCGTCATCTCTTCACCGTCCTGGTGACCGTTCTGGCGCTCGTCCCGCCGGCCGCCAGCGCCGATGCGGGGCCCACCCCCCTCACCGGCCCTGACAGCGGCCTCGCCGGCGATCAGGCGCTCTGGACCGGCACCTGGGAGACCGCCCCCTCCGGAACCGCCCCCGCCCTGCCCGGCGCCTCGATCCGCAACGTCGTGCACACCAGCGTCGGCGGCAGCGCCGCCCGCGTCCGCGTCTCCAACCGGCTCGGTACCGCAGCGCTCCAACTCGACGCCGTCACAGTCGGGTTGCAGGAGTGGGGCAGGCCCATGAGCCCGAACGCCGCCCCGGGGTCGCTGCGCGTCGCCACGTTCGCCGGCCGCCGATCCGTGACGATCCCCGTGGGGCAGGACATGGTCAGCGACCCCGTCGACCTCCCGATCCCCGCCGACGCCAACCTCCTGATCTCGGTCCACACCCCCGCCGACTCCGGCCCGGCGACCTACCACCGCTCCGCGTTCCAGACCAACTTCCTCGCCCGCGAAGGGGACCGGACCGCCGACGAGCCCGGCACCGCGTACACCGTCACCCTCGGCAACTGGTACTACGTGACCGGTGTCGACGTACTGGGCGCTCCCGCCGCGGGCAGCGTGGTCGCGCTCGGGGACTCCCTCACCGACGGCACCGGCTCGACGTCCAGCGCCAACCGCCGCTGGCCCGACCTGCTCGCCGCCCGTCTGCGCACGCTCCCCGCGTACCGCCGGCTCGGTGTCCTCAACGCGGGGATCTCCGGAAACCGCCTCCTGCAGGAGAGCGGCGGCCCGAGCGCCCTGACCCGCCTCGACGCCGACGTCCTCTCCCGCGCCGGGGTGCGCACGATGATCGTGCTGGAGGGCATCAACGACATCAAGGGCACGCCCGAGCAGACGGACCCCCTCGCCATCGAGGACGCCTACCGCCGGATCGTGGAGCGCGCCCACGCCCGCGGGATCCGGGTCGTCGGCGCCACGATCACCCCGTACGGCGGATATGGCGCCTATACGGAGTCCCGCGAGGCGGTCCGGCTGACGGTCAACGCCTTCATCCGCAACGCCGCTCTCTTCGACGCGGTCGTGGACTTCGACGCCGCCGTCCGCGACCCGGCCGACCCGCACCGCATTCTCCCCGCCTACGACCCCGGCGACCACCTCCACTTCAACGACACGGGGATGCAGGCGCTGGCCGACGACGTCGACCTGGACGAGCTCCTCGGCTAGGACCTGGGCCCTGTCGTCACATTCCCGTCTGCCCCGCGACGCCATGCACGCGCCCCCAAGTTCTCGGCTTCGCTCGAACAGGGAGGGACCCCCTTCGCCGC